>JAHFQQ010000133.1 GCA_023259235.1 Polaromonas sp.
AATCCATCGACACGCTGCTGGCCCATCTGTTCGATACCCGCGGCTTTGCGCTTGATTACGTGCCACCCGAGGAAATTCAGCGTGCCCGCCAGGGCCTGCAACTGCTGTCGACGGCGGCTGATGGCGGCCGGTTGCGCCCACCCGGCTTTGCGCGCCATACCGAAGACGTGACGTCGTGCGTGTTCGCGAGCGACCAGCCGATCGACCTGGAGCGGCTCAACGCCTTTCTCGACGCCGCGATCGCGCGTTACGGCGAGCGTCTGTGGCGTTGCAAGGGCATCGTGTACGCAGAGCACCAGCGTCCCCGGCTCGTTTTGCAAGGCGTGCAAGGCCTGGTGCAGATCAGTGGTGGCACCGTCTGGCGGCCATTCGAGCGGCGGCACACGACGCTGGTCTTCATCGGCCAGCGGCTTGAGCGCAGCTGGATCCTCGATGGCTTGCACCAATGCGAGGCTCATGAATCTGCTGTTCCGGTGCTGCCACAGTCCTCCGCACCTTTCTGAGGACGCTTGTGTTTATGATCTGAGACCACTACGACGCCCTCGACATTCCGGTGCTGTGCCTGCACGGCGTCCAGTCAGACCTGGTGTTGCCCGAAACCATTCAGAAAATGCAGCAGCGTGGCCCGGGTGCGGCGGGCCGTTTGCAGGTGGTGGAGGTGCAAGGCTGCGGCCACGCCCCCGCGCTCAATGTGCCCGATCAGTTGGAGCGGGTGGCAGCGTTCATTGACGCCGCGGCGTAAACGTCAATGGATCACGTGCCTGCATGACGACGATCTTGATCGCAGCGGGTATCCAGGCCCCATGCAGGTCTCTGGTGAAAAGCTGTTTGCTGCATTAGCCCAAGACCTGCGGATTGAGTTGCCACACAGAGTAGTTGAGTGCACAAGCGAAGCTGACCCATAGCAGGTAAGGAGCGAGCAACACGCCTGCCAACGGCCTGGTGCGCCAGAAGGAGATGACGGTTGCGACGATCAGCGCCCACAGCAACAAGATGTCAGCAAAGGCGCTGGCACCCTGATGCCAGCCGAAGAACAACCAGCTCCAAAGGGCATTGAGCGCGAGTTGCGCAAGAAACAAAGTGAGCGCCAATTTGGCTGCACGAAAGCCGCCAATGCGCCAGACCAGCCAGGCAGCAATGCCCATCAGGGCATACAAAACTGTCCAGACCGGCCCAAAGATTGCGGCTGGTGGGGCCCAATCAGGGCGGGTGAGCTGGGTGTAGAACGGACCAGCCTGGATGGATGCGGCGCCCCCAACGGCTGCGGCGACAAAGCTGACAATGAGCCAGCCTACCAGACCCGCGATCTGCTTCTGCCTTGTAAGTAACGCCATATGGAACTCCGATTGTTGCCTGGCGAATGAAGCGCCGCGTTGTTCATCGGGCTACTTGCGGTTGAATGCAAAGTCGCATTTGCGCTTGCCCAGGTGTCCGCTTGTATGAATACGCATTTTGGGCGACTATGGGGTGCATCCTGAATAGGCGCGTGGGGAGCTTAGCGTATGCTATTTTCTCGAGTAATTTTGACGCGGCCACTTCTGCTTGCATTAATTCTGCAAATTGCTCCTTGAACTCCATTTCCGGCATACCGGAAACGGCAAAGAAAAAGTCAAGTGACTCGTTGTGAGTGAATGCGCGGCCAGGTATGGCCTTTTCGCTAGATGCGAGCATGCCATAGCGAAGGTACGGATAGATGCGTTTGTGGCGTTCAGCCTTGGCGCTATATGTGAGAATGTCGTGTGTGGTGATTCTCGTTTTAAACTCGATGACCACACGGGGAATCTTGATTTCGTCTTCCACCTGTTCGAATACGCAGAGATCGGTTTCAAAGGCGGACGAACCACGCTTCGGCTTTTTGATCTGTTCCGGGCGCATCACTTCGAGTTTGTTACTGACTTTCAGTTCGTACAAGAGCGGCTGTCCTCGGCCAATGCTGAGCGGTGCCTCGAGCACAGCTGACGCGACTTTATGAGCCAAGGTGACGAACGGACTTTCTTTTGCCATAGTGCGGACTCAGTTTATGCTGCCCAACGAATCGACGAGCCGAGTCGAGCTTATTTTCCTGCCACGACAAAACGATATGTTGCATGACAGGCAACACAGTTCTTCATTGCAATGCTTATCTGTTCGATAGTGTGCTGGCTATTTTTCAATCTTTCCGCATCGGTGGCAATCTCATCAAACTTTTTCCGCGTATCAAACCCCAGTGCCTTCATTTCAACCGGAATTTTTCTAAACAAAGAGCCAGGGGTAGCAGCTTCTGCTGCCATTCCTGATGATTTTGCAATGGTGGCTACGGCAGCAAAGTCTTGTGAAGACACTGCTGCCAATATGGCCTGTGAATTTTGTAGCCATGTTCGCATCTCAAGTAACAAGCCATTTCGCTCGTCTTTGCTCAGTTGAACCGCCAATCGTCCATCATCTGAGGGTTTCACTTCTCCTACGGTAAATTTGTAGGAAAACACAGCCACTACTATCAACAGTAATGCGACCAGCAGCCAACTCAATTTACATGATTTCATAACGACTCCCAAGGCGCAAGCTCACACTGCATTTGATTGGCGCCATAGAATTTCCAGATGCCTTCCAGCGTAATGTACACGGCAAGGGCGGCCCCGCCTGTTCGTACATCGCGCCCACCAGGGTTACGTGGAGCAGCGCACCGCGCTGATCGACCGCATTGGTGGCCTGGCGCTGGCGCTCCGCTTGGGCGAGGGCTTGGCAGCACTCGCGCATCGGGCAAGCCGAACTGGGGATGGCGCGCGGACCTCATGCCATGAACCGACGAATGGAACCGCATACCGACCGCAACTGCCGATCGTCCATACGGCCAAGTATGTTTCGAATGACGGTGCCCATCACCTTCCGCACGCCAGACAGTCCAAGTGCCGCTGATTGCTGCACAACGAAGTTTGCCTTGGTGGCCTTCAGCGATTGCAGAAAGTACTGATCCATACCGCTCTCCGTCAACTCAAGGACCAGTTCGGTGAGTTGCCCGGAGTAGGCGGTTGCGTTTTCAGCGTTCTCGACGGCCTCGAGAACTGCAAGTGTCTTCGCTCGAAGTTCTTGCGAGTGGTGGAAACGCAAGAACGGCTTCGAGCCAGGATCGGCGGCCTTCTTCGGCGCTCGTCTGGCAGTAGCTGGTGCGGTGCGTTTCGGTGACGCTGGCATGGTTCTGACCTTGTCGCGAAGAAATCATCATCGTACGCGCCACCGTAGCCTCAACTCGGAACCCGCCACGAGTGTGGCTTGTGCTGCCTAACGATGCGCTTGGGCGGCGTGTGCCGTGAGGGCGTGTGCCCGCCTCGAAGCGGTGCGCGATGCTGCACACTAAAAAATCACCCCATGGTCCCCTGACCTGCATTCGTCACCATCCGCCGCCGCCACCACCACCACTGCTACTGCCTCCACCCCCGCCGGAGGAACTGCCGCCACTCGAACTGCCAGGCGCCGCGACGCCGGCTCCAACCACAGCCGCGGCCGCGGCCCAGGAGCCGCTTGCGCCGCCGCCGCCGAAAGCACCCCCGCCGCCGCTCCAGGTCGATGGGCCGCTGCTGCCGGAAGACGATGTGCCCGATGACGGGGAAGCATTGTCCGTCCCACTGCCGGCATCCGGCTTGCCATAGGCACGGAACCACGAATCGACCTGGGTGCCGAGGCCAAATGCCAGCAGGTAGGGGAACCAGTCGTCGTGCAGACGCGGGCTGCGTGAGCGAAGCTGCCCGATGAAGTAGTTGCGGGCCGAGAGCAGTTTTTTGCGCACCGCGATCTTTTCTGGCGCCTCGTCGATGCGAAGCGCGTCGAGGATCAGGTTGCAGACCGCAAGATTCCAGGCAACCGCCGCGACCAGCGCCGGAGCCTGAAAGAGAAAGCCGGAAACCCCAAGAAAAAAATAAATCGTTGCGGCAATCAGCGGCAGCGCAAAGGCGAAGACGAGCGCAAAGCGCCAAGCCAGATTGTCGATGGCCCGCGAATTGATGCGGGCGGCGACCGTCGCTACGGCAAGCGAGAAAAGCCCGATGAAAGCCTGCATGGCGGCAAGCCCGCCATCATTGCTGCCACCCCAGATACCAGTGACCACCAGCAAAACGAAGGCGGCCACCAGCGCGAGCGCGTCGAATTTCCAGTTCACGGGCCTGGTTTTTTCTGTCCAGTTGGGCAGCCTTTGAAGTCGCTGCTCGATCGGAGTGCGAATGATCGCTGCCAGATCAAGTCCGCTGCTCTTGAAGTGTTCACGCACCGCATCGGTATCCGTGCTTGCCCGGTCACCGAAGAACAGCTTGTTGATCACGCTGCCGCTATAGCCCGTGATGCTGGCGCGCGCCACCAGCAGCCGCATCGCCAGCTTTGGCTTGCGCAGAAAACGAGGCTGAATGCTGGTTTCAATTTTCTTCTCGTGGGTCAGCGTGGCAAGAATGGCCCCGACTTCCGGTGCGCCGACTTTGCCGTCCCATGCCGCGCCAACAACCTCCGGTGGCAAGGAAAAAACGGTTTTATCCAGCCACGCCTCGTTGATCGCATCGGGCGCAGTCAGATTGCCGATGCGCCCGGCCTTGCGCTCGAGGGCGAGAAAGCGCAGCAAGAGCGTGCCGAGCCCGGCCGCCAGCAGCGCAAAAAAGGCATACCCGACCCATGGTGCGGGCGGGACGATGACGCCGCTGGGTACTGCCGCGCCTGCATACGCCAGTTCCCCGCGCACGATGACGCTGTGGCCGGGTTCGAGGTTGAGTTGTTCGATGTCCTGGGGCGATTCGATTCCGCTCCAGCGCGGATCAAGCGTGAAATGCAGCGTAAAGCGCTCGATCACGCCCTGCCGGTCGGGAAAGGCGAAGTCGTGCGCGAGCCGGTAATGGTTGTCCGTACCGCGCAGGACGCCGCCCAGCGTGTAGCGGATGCGGTAGGTCAGCGCCTTGTTCTCGAATGACGGATCGTTCGGCAGGCGGCTGCGCCAGCGCAGCGTCGAGCCGTCCAGCAGATCGTAGTGATCGAGTGAGTCGAGATCGCCGCGTGTGAGCGGAATGATTTGGGCGCCGTCGATGCGGTCAACGCCTTCGAGCCGCAGCGACTGGCCCGCGCGGATGTCAAAGCGCCGCTCGCCCCCGTTCCAGTCCCCCTCGAAGACATAGGTTTGGGTTTCGGCGACATGCAAAAGCGCGCTGCCGTCGAGTTGCGCCTGGACCCCGATCTCGCGCCAGTAAAGTGATTTTGACTGCGCGGCCATCGCCGTGAGGAGCAGTACGAAAAGCAGTAGGGTGCGACGAAGCATGTGTGGTCCCCCGGTAACGATGATTCCTCTGGATTGCATACAAAACAACCATTTTTTTCAGGTAGTATATACGTATGCTGCTATCAGAACAGGAGCATATCGCACGTGCCAGGCGCTTTACCGCTTCGCCCCCAGCGCCATTGCCGCGGTGCGTGACGCGGCCAGCGCCTGGTGATCGGCCAGCCCCTGCGTGGGCCAGCCGGCCAGGTGCTGCACGCTGAAATCTGCCAGTGCGGCGATCCACAGCGGGCTGTCGTTGAGGCACTCGATGTAGTGGAACTCCTTGCCGCCGGCTTTCAAAAAAGCGTCACGCCCTTGCATGCTGATTTCCTCGAGCGTTTCCAGGCAGTCGCCGGTGAAACCCGGGCACACCACATCAACGCGTTGCACCCCCGCCTGCGCCAGCTTGACCAGCGTGGGTTCGGTGTAGGGTTGCAGCCATTTGGCTTTGCCAAAGCGTGACTGGAAGGTGACCCGGTAGCGGTCTTCGGGCAGTCCGAGTTCTTCGGCCAGCAGGCGCGCTGTTTTCTGGCATTCGCAATGGTACGGGTCGCCCAGCTTGAGCGTGCGCTCTGGCACGCCATGAAAGCTCATGACCAATTGCCCGGCCTGGTCATGGTGGCGCCAGTGGGTCCGGATTTTATCGGCCAGTGCGTTGATATAGCTGGGTGCATCGTGATAGTGGTTGACGAATCGAAATTCGGGAATCTGGCGTGTCCGGGCGGCCCAGTGGTACACCGCGTCGAACACGCTGGCCGTGGTGGTGGCGCTGTATTGGGGATAGCACGGCAGGACCAGGATACGGTTGGCGCCCTCGATCTTGAGCTGGTTCAACTGCGATGCGATGGAAGGGTTGCCGTAGCGCATCGCATGGCGCACCTCCACGATATGGCCGCGCGTGGCAAGGTAGCCGCGCAGCATGACAGCCTGTTTTTGCGTCCAGACCTTGAGCGGCGACCCCTCGTCCATCCAGATGCTGGCGTATTTGGCGGCCGATCTCTTGGGCCGGGTCCGCAGAATGATGCCGTGCAGGATCAGCCACCACGCCAGCCGGGGAATTTCGACCACGCGCGGGTCGCTTAAAAATTCGGCGAGGTAGCGGCGCAGCGCGGTCGCGGTGGGCGCGTCGGGCGTGCCCAGGTTGCACAGCAGGATGGCGGTGCCCGACGAAGCCGTTGGCGGCGCGCCATGGACAAAAGGCGGTTCGGGGGCAAATGACATGGGTTATTCTCGCCTACCTATGCTGGATCTGACAACCATCAAAGCCGTTTCCCTTGACCTCGACGACACGCTGTGGCCGGTTTTGCCGGCCATAGAACGGGCCGAAAAGGCGCTTGACGACTGGCTTGGCCGATACGCACCCATGACGTCGGCGCTTTTCACCAATGCCGCGGCGCGGCATGAGATTCGCGAGCATGTCATGCGTTCGCGCCCCGAGCTGAGGAGCGACCTGAGCGCGATCCGCCGCGAAGCCATCCGCGTGGCCCTGTATCGTGCCGGAGAAGACCCGCGGCTGGCCGAGCCGGCCTTCGATATTTTTTTTGATGTGCGCAACCGGGTCACCCTGTTCGGCGATGTGGTGCAGGCGCTGGAGTTCTTATCCAGCCGCTTTCCGCTGGTGGCGCTGTCCAATGGCAATGCCGACATCGGGCGCATTGGCATCGGCGGGTATTTCCGGGCCAGCATCAATGCCCGGCAGGTTGGCGTGGGCAAACCCGACCCGCGCATTTTTCACGCAGCCGCCGGTGCCGTCGGGGTGGAGCCGGGCCAGGTGCTGCATGTGGGCGATGACGCCGCGGCCGACGTGCTGGGCGCACTCGATAGCGGCATGCAGACCGTGTGGCTCAATCGCGCTGATCACTTGTGGGTGCATGCCAGGGTGCCGCACGAAACCGTGACCAGCCTGAGCGAGCTGTGCGATCTGTTTCCTGAGTGAATCCGCAGGCAAGTCCACAGTTCGTGGTGTGTTAAACCGCTCGCTCCCTTCCTGATTGGCTGGGGGCCTGCCAGAATAGGGCCTGTTTAATCAAATCAATGGAGACTGCCATGGCCAGATCGACCACCCCTGCAAAAAGCGCTGTTCGGCCACGTTCCCACGCTTTTGCGTCCACCCTCAAAACCTTCAAAACCGCCTCGGGCAAAACGGGCAGCTTTTACTCGTTGCCAGCGCTTGCCAGGCAATTTCCCGGTGTAGCGCGACTGCCGGTTTCCATCCGGATTGTGCTCGAATCGGTGCTGCGCAACTGCGATGGCAAAAAGGTCGCGGCCGAGCATGTTGCGCAGGTCGCCAACTGGCGCCCCAATCAGGCCCGCACCGACGAGATTCCATTTGTGGTGGCGCGCGTGCTGCTGCAGGACTTCACCGGGGTGCCGCTGCTGGCCGACATTGCCGCCATGCGCAGCGCGGCGGTACGGCTGGGCAAGGACCCCAAGCGCATCGAGCCGCTGGTGCCAGTCGATCTGGTGGTTGACCACTCGGTCATGGTCGACTACTACGGCATCAAGACTGCGCTGGCGCTGAACATGGAACTCGAATTCAAGCGCAACCGCGAACGCTACCAGTTCATGAAATGGGGCATGCAGGCGTTCGATACGTTTCGCGTCGTGCCGCCGGGGGTGGGCATCTGCCACCAGGTCAACCTGGAGTACCTGGGGCGCGGCGTGCACAAGACCAAAAGCCATGTCTTCTACCCCGACACACTGGTCGGCACCGACAGCCACACCACCATGATCAACGGCATTGGCGTGGTCGGCTGGGGTGTGGGCGGTATCGAAGCCGAGGCTGCCATGCTGGGCCAGCCGGTCTATCTGTTGACGCCCGACGTGGTCGGCGTCGAGCTGACCGGACGGCTGCGTGAGGGCGTTACCGCCACCGATCTGGTACTGCGCGTGACCGAAACCTTGCGCCGCGAAAAAGTCGTGGGCAAGTTCGTTGAATTCTTTGGCGAGGGCACGCGCACGCTGGCCGTGCCGGACCGGGCCACGCTGGGCAATATGTCGCCCGAGTGCGGTGCCACCATCAACTTTTTTCCGGTGGACGAGAAAACCCTTGAGTATTTTGCCGGGACCGGGCGCAGCAAGGACGAGATCGAGGCGTTCGAGGCCTACTTCAAGGCACAGGGGCTGTTTGGCGTGCCCAAATCGGGCGAGATCGATTACTCGCAGGTGATCCGGCTTGATCTGGGCGACGTGACGCCCTCCCTGGCCGGCCCGAGCCGCCCGCAGGACCGCATCGAGCTGGGCAAGCTGAAGGCGCAATTCGCGACACTGTTTTCCAAACCGAATGCCGAGAATGGCTTCAACCAGAGCGCGGACCGGCTGGAGCTGCGCTATCCGGTGCAGACGACGGTCCGGGGCGTCAATGGCGCCCCGCCGGCGCCGCCGCTGCAGCTGGGGGCCGCGCGCGACGTGGCGGAGATGGTGCTGAACCGGCCGACGCTGGAATCAAGCAAGGCCCATGCCGGTGTGCCCGAGCCCATCGGGCGCGACATCACGCTGGGCAATGGCGATGTGCTGATCGCCGCCATCACGAGCTGCACCAACACCTCCAACCCCAGCGTGATGCTGGCGGCGGGCCTGCTGGCCAAAAAGGCGGTGCAGGCGGGCCTGCGCGTGCAGCCGCACATCAAGACCTCGCTGGCGCCAGGCTCGCGCATCGTCACCGAGTATCTGACCCAGACGGGCCTGATGCCGTATCTGGAGCAACTGGGCTTCGGGCTGGTCGGCTACGGCTGCACCACCTGCATCGGCAATTCGGGCGACCTGACGCCGCAGCTGAACGACGCGATCAACCAGAACAACCTGGTATGCGCGGCCGTGCTCTCGGGCAACCGCAACTTCGAGGCGCGCATCCATCCGAACCTGAAGGCCAACTTCCTGGCCAGTCCGCCGCTGGTGGTGGCGTTTGCGATTGCCGGCACCGTGC
>JAHFQQ010000134.1 GCA_023259235.1 Polaromonas sp.
GTAACCCTGCACCGCATGGTCGCGCGCGCGGACGCCGGGGCCATCCTGGCCCAGCAGCGGGTCGCCATCAGTGACACCGACACCGCCCTGACCCTTCACGGCAAACTGCGCGAGGCCGCGCGCACGCTGCTGGGCGAGGCCCTGCCCGGACTCGCCCGCGGCGAACTGGTGGAGACCCCGCAGGACGATTCAAAAGCCAGCTACTTCGGCCGCCGCACGCCGGCCGATGGCCTGATCGACTGGAGCCGCCCGGCCCTTGAGTTGCACAGGCTGATCCGCGCGGTGACCCAGCCCTACCCGGGCGCGTTTTGCCAGGCTGGCGAACGCAAGCTGATTGTCTGGACCGCCAGGGTCGTTGCTGGCAACGAAGGCCAGACGCCTGGCAGCGTGATCGGCATCGAGCCGCTGCGCATCGCCTGTGGCCAGGACTCCCTGGAGGTCCTCGCCGGCCAGCAGGGCGATACCGGGCTCTACTTGAGTGGTCCGCAACTGGCCCGCGAAATGGGCCTGGTGCAAGGATCGCCGCTGCTGCGCGGCAGCCAGTCCAGGCGCCCGGCGCGGCGCACCCGCGTATTGATCCTCGGCGTCAACGGCTTCATTGGCAACCATCTCTCCGAGCATCTGCTGCGCGACGGCCGTTACGAGATTTACGGACTGGACATCGGTTCCGACGCCGTTGAGAGACTCAAGGATAACCCTGACTTTCACTTCGTCGAAGGCGACATCAGCATCCATACCGAATGGATCGAGTACCACATTAAAAAATGCGACGTGGTCCTGCCGCTGGTGGCCATCGCTACCCCGATTGAATACACGCGCAACCCGCTGAAGGTATTCGAACTGGACTTCGAGGAAAACCTGAAGATCGTCCGCTACTGCGTGAAATACGGCAAGCGTGTGGTTTTCCCGTCCACCTCCGAGGTGTACGGCATGTGCAGCGACCAGAACTTCGACGAAGACCGCTCCAGCCTGGTGGTCGGGCCGATCAACAAGCAGCGCTGGATCTACTCGGTGTCCAAGCAGTTGCTCGACCGGGTAATCTGGGCCTATGGGCAGCAAGGCCTGCGCTTCACACTGTTCCGACCTTTCAACTGGATGGGGCCGCGCCTGGACCGTCTGGACTCCGCGCGCATCGGCAGTTCGCGTGCCATTACCCAGTTGATCCTGCACCTGGTCGAAGGCACCCCGATCCGTCTGGTCGATGGTGGCGCGCAAAAGCGCTGCTTCACCGACGTCAACGACGGCATCGAAGCACTCGCACGCATCATCGAGAACCGCGATGGCCGTTGCGACGGGCAGATCATCAACATCGGCAACCCGGACAACGAGGCGAGCATCAGCCAGCTCGGCGAGGAGCTCCTGCGGCAGTTCGAGGCGCACCCATTGCGCCCGCATTTCCCGCCGTTCGCCGGCTTTCGGTCGGTGGAAAGCCAATCGTTCTACGGCAAGGGCTACCAGGACGTCTCGCACCGCAAGCCGAGCATAGAAAACGCCCGCCGCCTGCTCGGATGGCAGCCCTCGATAGCGCTCAGCGAGACCGTCGGGAAGACCCTGGACTTTTTTCTGCGCGAGGCCCTGGCCGACCAGCAGGCCGCGCCATTCGAACAACCCGGGTAACAAGACTGATGCTGGCAGGCCTGCGCATCGATGTGGACACCTACCGGGGCACCCGGGAAGGCGTGCCACGCCTGCTCGACCTGCTGGACGAAGCGCAGGTGAAGGCGACGTTCTTTTTCTGTGTGGGCCCGGACAACATGGGGCGCCATCTGTGGCGCCTCGCGCGCCCGCGGTTCCTCTGGAAGATGCTCCGTTCCAGGGCCGCCAGCCTCTATGGCTGGGACATTCTCCTGGCGGGTACCGCCTGGCCGGGCCGGCTGATCGGCCGCGACCTCGGGCACCTGATGCGCCAGACCCTGGCCGCCGGTCACGAAGTCGGCCTGCATGCGTGGGACCACCACGGCTGGCAGGCCAACGCCGGGCGCTGGGATGGCGCGCAATTGACCCGGCAGATCCGCCTGGGCCTGGACACGCTGAGCGATATTCTCGGCCAGCCGGTGGACTGCTCGGCAGCAGCCGGCTGGCGTGCCGACGAATGCGTGGTGGAGGCTGAGCAGGCGTTGGGCTTGCGCTATCACAGCGATTGCCGCGGCAGTTCCCTGTTCCGCCCGCGGCTGGCCGACGGCAGTCTGGGCACACCGCAGATTCCGGTAACGCTCCCCACCTTCGACGAGGTGGTCGGCCCTCGGTTCGGAGCCGATGATTTCAATGACATCATTCTGCGCCGCTTCCATGAACAGGCGCTGAACGTCTATACCATTCACGCCGAAGTGGAAGGAATCCTCATGGCGCAAGCGTTCAGCCGGTTGCTGCGCCGGGCCCGGCAAGGCAGCATCGAGTTCCAGCCGCTGGGCCGCTTGTTGCCGGAAAACCCGGCAAGCCTTCCGGCGGGGCAGCTGACTCGCGGCGCCGTGGAAGGCCGCGAAGGCTGGGTGGGAGTCCAGCAATAATGAAACGCTACGCCTACCCCGCGCTGCTCGCCGCCTTCGCCCTGTTCTTCCTCGTCCCGCTGGGTTTGCATGGCCTGTGGATACCCGACGAGACCCGCTACGCGCAGATTGCCCAGGGCATGTTGCACAGCGGCGACTGGGTGTCCCCGCGCTTTCTTGGCCTGCGCTATTTCGAAAAGCCCGTTGCCGGCTACTGGTTGATTGCCATCAGCCAGGCGGTTTTCGGCGAGAACCTCTTCGGCGCGCGCTTCGCCTCGGCCCTGGTGACGCTGCTGAGCACCCTGCTGGTTTTCAGCATCGCCCGCTGCCTCTGGCAAAACCCGCGCAAGAGCTGGGCGGCAACGCTGCTCTACATGAGCTTCGCGCTGATCGCTGCACAGGCGGGCTATAGCAACCTCGACCCGCAGCTCACCCTCTGGGTCAACCTCAGCCTGGTGGCCATGTGGTTCGCCCTCGACAGCCAGAGCCGCGGCGCGCGCCTGGCCTGGTGGGCGCTGCTCGGCTTCGCCTGCGCCATGGGCTTCATGACCAAGGGTTTCCTCGCCTGGCTGCTGCCGGTGATCATCGCCCTGCCCTACGCACTATGGCACGGCCGTCTGCGTGAGCTGCTGGTCCATGGGCCGGTAGCCGTTATCGTAGCAATCCTGGTCAGCCTGCCCTGGGTGCTGGCGGTGCACCTGCGCGAGCCGGACTTCTGGAACTTCTTTTTCTGGAACGAGCATATCCGGCGCTTTGCCAGCCACGACGCCCAGCATGCAGAATCCTTCTGGTTCTATGTGCCGGTACTCCTCGTCGCCAGCCTGCCGTGGGCGGTGCTGATCTTCCCGGCGCTGCGGAAAACCTGGGAACTTCGGCGCGCCCGCAAGTCCAGCTTTCTGCTGCTCTGGTTCGCCATGCCGTTCCTGCTCTTTAGCATCAGCAAAGGCAAGATGCCGTCCTATATCCTGCCGTGCTTCGCACCCCTGGCACTGATGATGGCCCACGCCCTGGTCGAGGCGCTGGAGCATGGGCGCCTGCAGGCCCTGCGGATCAACGGTGGCCTGAACCTGGCCATCGGTGTCGGCGCGCTGCTCGGCCTGACCTGGCTGCAACTGCTCAAGCCTGCCTACCACGACGAAACGTCCAGCGTAATCATGATAGCCTTCGCCTGCCTGGTCTGGGCTGTCTGCGGCGCCCTGCAAATGCTCCGCCCCGACAGGCTCTGGGCCGCCCCGGCCCTGGCGCTTTGGCTGCTCGTCGCACTGGCACCGGCAGCCCTGCCAAAGGATCTGGTCAACAGCAAGACACCCGACCAGTTCATCGGCCAGCATGAGGCCGCCTTGCGCAATTCGCGCTATCTGGTGAGCAACGATATCGGCACCGCCGCGGCGCTCGCCTGGCGCCTCGGTCGTGCGGACATCTATCTGCTTGAAGCAGAGGGCGAATTGAAATACGGGCTGACTTACCCGGATGCGGGCGGGCGCAGCATCCGGCACGGCGACTTTCAGGCGTGGCTCGCCAAAGCGCGCCTGCAAGGCTCCATCGGCGTGGCCCTGCGCACCAACAGTGCGGGCGACAGTACGGGCGACCTGGCGTTGATGCCCAGGGACGCCACTGTCTACCGGGAAAATCGCCTGGTCATCGTGCTGATTTCCCGGTCCGCGCAATGACCATTGCCCTGCTGCTTGCCACCTGCCTGCTGACCTGCCTCGGGCAGGTCGCCCAGAAGTTCGCCGTTGAAGGCTGGCGCGGCCGCCATCCGGGCCTTTTGTCCAGGCTCTTTTCTCCCTGGCTGCTGCTGGCGATCGCCAGCCTGGGCGGCGGCCTGCTGCTTTGGCTGCTGGTGCTGCAACGTCTGGAGGTCGGACTGGCCTACCCCATGCTGAGTTTGAATTTCGTCTTCGTGACCCTGGTGGCGCACTACCTGTTCCACGAGCCGATCGATGCGCGCCACTGGTTCGGCGTGGCGCTCATCGTCGCTGGCGTGGCACTGCTGGGAATGCAGGCATGAGACCGGCCAGGGGCGTCGTGCTGGCGCTGATCAGCGTCGTGCTGGTCAGCGGCGCGCAGTTGAGCCTGCGCTGGAGCATGACCCGTTTGCCCACGCCGGCGCACTGGCTGGAAACCCTGAGCGGCGGCGGCTTCGACCCGATTGCCCTGGCGGTCATCTGCGCCGGGGTGCTCGCCTATGCGCTGTCGATGCTCTGCTGGATCGTCGCGCTCCATCACCTGCCGCTTGGCCGGGCCTACGCGCTGCTCAGCGTCAGCTACGCGCTGGTGCACCTTGGCGCGGCGCTGCTCCCCGGTTTCGGCGAAACCCTGAGCCCTTACAAGACACTCGGCGTCGGCCTGGTGATCTGCGGCGTGCTGGCGATCAATTCGCGGCGCGGACAGTCCCCGGCGTTGACGCCTCTGCAACAAAGGAAGCCAAAATGAAACTCACGATATTCGGGACGGGCTACGTCGGGCTGGTGCACGCCGCCGTCATGGCGGAGGTCGGCCACGATGTGCTGTGCATGGACATCGACGCGGCCAGGATCGGGCAGCTCAGGCAGGGCCATGTCAGCATCTACGAGCCCGGCCTGGCCGAACTGGTGCGGCAGAACCTAGAAGCCGGCCACCTGCGCTTCACCCATGACGTCCAGGAAGCGGTCACCCATGGCCAGGTGCAGTTCATCGCCGTCGGCACACCGCCCGGCGACGGTGGCGGCGCCGACCTGAACAGTGTCTTTGCGGTCGCCGACGGCATCGCCCGGCATCGCCGCCAGCCAGTCATCATTGTCGAGAAATCTACCGTGCCGGTCGGCACCGGAGACCGCCTGAAGGCATATATCGACAGCCTGCTCGCTGAAAGCGGACGCCAACTGGAATTCGATATCGTCTCCAACCCGGAATTCCTCAAGGAAGGATCGGCCCTGTCCGACTGCCGCCGTCCGGACCGCATCGTCATCGGCAGCGAGCGCGCCCAGGTGCTTGCCGTGATGCGTGAAATCTACGAGCCGTTCAACCGCAACCATGACCGCATCCTGAGCATGAACCTGCGCAGCGCCGAGCTGACCAAATACGCCGCCAACGGCATGCTGGCAACCAAGATCAGCTTCATCAACCAGATCGCCGAACTCGCCGAGAACCTTGGCGCCGACATCGAATCAATCCGGCAGGGCATTGGCGCCGACCCGCGCATCGGCTATCACTTCATCTATCCGGGTTGCGGCTATGGCGGCTCGTGCTTCCCCAAGGACATACAGGCGCTGATCCACACGGCGCAAGCGGCAGGCTGCTCCAGCGACCTGCTGCAGGCTGTCGAAGCTGTCAACAACCGGCAGAAGAACAAGCTGTTCCAGCGCATCCACGCCTACTTCAAGGGCAACCTCCAGGGGCGCACCTTCGCCCTCTGGGGCCTGGCCTTCAAGCCCAACACCGATGACATGCGCGACGCGCCCAGCCGCGACCTGATGCAAGCCCTGTGGGCGGCCGGCGCAAAGGTCCGCGCCTACGACCCCGAGGCGATGCCGCAAGCCCAGCGCCTGTATGGCCACGACGAACGCCTGGCGCTGATGGGCACGCCGGAGGCCGTGCTGCCAGGCGCCGACGCGCTGGTCATCTGCACCGAATGGCAAGCGTTCAAGGCGCCGGATTTCGGCCTGATCAAGGAAAAACTGCTGGCCCCGGTGATCTTCGACGGGCGCAACCTCTATGACCCGGAGCGCATGGCCCGCAAAGGCTTTCACTACTTCGCGATCGGCCGCGGCGAGTCCCTGCGCTTGGCCATACCCAGCCAGGAACCAGCACCATCGCCTCGCGGCGTTTGAGTGCCGCCCGGACGCCCGCCAGGCTTGGAAATCATCATGGCATTCAGGCAAGCAGCGAGCGCCAAAATGCTATATTTTGGATAGCTGCAAGCTCCCTTTGCTATTGGGTCAGTGCCATGTTTCATGCATTAACCCGGGGCTGGGGTTCTTCATCATTTGTCTTCCACCAGCTGCTCGCCTTGCATGTGGCGGCCCATGAAGTCCAGAAAGCTGCGCACGGCCGGCACTTGGCCCCGGCGTGACGGAAAAACCGCATGCGCCATGCCCGGCCTGGGTGCCCAGCCCGGCAATACCGGCACCAGCAACTGAGCCTGCAGCTCAGCCTGGCTCAGCATGTCCGGCAAGAAGCTGATTCCGGTGCCGGCGAGCACCGCCAGTTTGAGCGTCTGCAGGTCGTCGGCTACATAACGCGGCTGGTGCTGAAACACAAACTCCTGTCCCTCAGGGCCCAGCAGTGCCCAGGAGCTGTGGCCGTCGCTTGCGGACATGGCGACCGTGTCGAACCGGGCCAGGTCCTCGGGCGTTGCCGGTGTACCCTGCCGACGCAGTTGCTCCGGGCTGGCCAGCAGATGGCCGGAGGTTGCGCCCAGTTGCTTGACCACCAGGCTGCCGCTGTCGTCCAGCGTGGGTCGGACACGCAGCGCGATGTCGATGCCCTCCTCCACCAGATTAACCACCCGGTTGGTCACCTGCATATCCAGCCTGACCTGCGGGTGCAGCGCGAGATAGCGGGGAATCAGGTAGCCCAGCGTACTTTGCGCCAGCGTGACCGGGCAGGCGATGCGCAGCGTGCCGCGCGGCTCAACCTGCATCCGCGCCACCGCTTCGGTGGCTGCCAGGACTTCATCCCGCATGGCGCTGCAGTGGTTGAGGTAGATTTTGCCGACCTCAGTCAGCGAGAGCTTGCGCGTGGTGCGTTGCAGCAGCCGCACACCCAGCCGCGTTTCCAGTTCGGCCACGCGGCGCGACAAGCGTGACTTGGGCAGACCCAGCGCACGACCGGCAGCGGCAAAACCACCCCGTTCCGCCACTTCGGCAAAGTACAGCATGTCGTTCAGGTCTTGCATGGCAGTCTCTCAAACATGTTAATTGTCCTATATATGGGACAATCTATCGCAATTTCGCTAACTTATCAAATAATCAACTCGTCGGCACAATCCATTCATGGCTGTGATTCAAGATGAACACAGCCTGACGGCATGACTTAACCCGATTCACTCATTCAAGGACATCATCATGAACAAGCTTCTTCACGTCGACTCCAGCATTCTTGGCGGCAATTCGGTTTCACGCCAATTGACGGCGCAGATCGTCACCTCGTGGCGCGCCAGCCACCCTGCCACCGAAGTCAGCTACCTCGATCTGGCCGTGGACGGTCCCAGCCATCTGTCGGCGGAGTCGCTGGGTTTCCGCCTGCCGGCTGGCGCTGCTGAGTTGAATGCCGCGCAAAAGCGTGAAAACGCCATTTCCGAAACCCTGGTGGCACAGTTTCTGGCGGCTGATGTGCTGGTGATTGGCGCCCCGCTCTACAACTTTGCCATTCCGACCCAACTCAAGGCCTGGATTGACCGCCTGGCGCAGGTTGGCCGCACCTTCGCTTACACCGACAAAGGGCCGGTGGGACTGGCTGGCGGCAAAACTGTGATCATTGCCTCTGCCCGTGGCGGTGTGTACTCCACCAGCGACGCAGGCAACGCCATGGAACACCAGGAAAGCTACCTGAAAACCATCTTCGGCTTCTTCGGCGTGACCGATGTGCGCTTTGTGCGCGCCGAAGGCCTGGCCATGGGTGAGGCGGCCAAGGCCACGGCTCTGGCAGCCGCTGAAATGGACATCACGGCGCAGACCCGGGTTGCAGCCAACCAGGATCAGGCCTCCCTCGCCGCCTGACAGCACCAAGCCCGATCAGCCGGGCAGCCGACCTGCAACAGCCGCGCCCAAGGGAAAAGCCCGCAACCGCGGGCTTTTCCCATCTTGCATGTCAGTGCTTCAGGCGTGCTTTTTCACCCAGGCGACATACTGGTCAACCCAGCCCTGCAAGAACTTCTTGATGCCGTCTCCAAGGCTGCCGTCCGCATTGAAGACGCCCTCCTTGGCCTGGATAAAAGCCTCGGGCTGGCCCAGCGTCGGCACGTTCAGGTAGGCCAGGATGTTGCGCAGATGCTGCTGGGCCAGTGCCGTGCCAATGGCGCCGACGGAAATGCCTATCACACCCGCGGGCTTGCCCTCCCAGGCGCTCTGGCCATAAGGGCGCGAAGCGTTGTCAATCGCATTCTTGAGAACGCCGGAGATGGAACGATTGTATTCGGGGGTGACGAACAGCAGGCCCTGCGCCGCGGCGATCTCGCCCTTGAGGCGCGTCACCTGTGCCGATGGATTGCCGTCATTGTCCTGGTTGTACAGCGGCAAGTCGTCAATGCGGACATGCGTGAAGCTGAAATCCGCAGGAAAGAGTTTTTCAAGCGCCTTGGCGAGCTTCTTGTTGAAGGAATCCTTGCGCAGGCTGCCGACGACGACAGCAATGTTGTATGAGGCCATGAGCTTCTCCGGAAAACTGATCAGGGGAATTGATGAAGGAAGTGACACGCCGATTATGCAACTCACTTTGAAACCGTGCGCGGCGATGCTCAATGGCAGCCAGCCCTGGCCGTGGCGGTATAGTCATCCGATGACCCCGAACCACCCCCATCACCGCTCCGACCTCATTCGCATCGCCATCGGGGCCATGCGCGAGCGCGGGCTGGAGCCCGAGTTTTCGGCCCGCGTGCAGCAGCAACTGGCCTCGATCACCGGTCCGGTCCGCGAGGCCGGCCCGCGGATTCAGGATCTCACCAGCCTGCTCTGGTGTTCCATCGACAACGACGATTCGCTCGATCTCGACCAGCTCACCG
>JAHFQQ010000135.1 GCA_023259235.1 Polaromonas sp.
TCACGACGACGATGACGATGATGGTTCTCAGGCTGGTGCCGGGTGCGGCGCTAAAGGGTGCCACGTCGCCGCGCCGGAGCATTTCTTTCTGGCCTTCCAGGCCAAATGCCGTCGCCACGAGATCGCTTTCCACCATGCCGCCGACCGACCAGGTCAGCTCGGCCGGCGACTGCTCCATCGACAGCACGCTCCGGCCATTCACATAATCGCGATTCTGCGTCACCTGGCCGCGCCGCACCGGCCAGTAAAACTCGCCCAGCACGTAGCCGGTCTCGGCGCGGTAGCTTTCCTTGAGCTGGTAGCGGGTGCCCAGGTAGGTGGCGCTTTGCAGGGTGTTGCTCACTACCGGGGCTCCGGTGGCTGGCTTGACCACGCTCCAGCCCTCGGTGCTGTCGGCCAGAAAAGTAAAGCCCCGCTTGACGTTGTAGAGCAGATATTCGTCCCAGCCAAACTGTTCATCGGGCTCGGCCGGGTCAGTGCCCATGCGGTGCTGAAAGCCCACCACCTGCCACTGCACGCCCTGCAGTTGGCCCAGTGTGCCGAGCGCAATGAGCGGCTGCACCGGTTCGCCCTGAAGGGCTGATTTCAATTCGCCGCCAATGCCCTGGCTCAGGTCGATCAGGCTGTGGCAACTGCCGCAGGTGACGCTCTTGCTGGCAACCAGCGCCACCGTCACCGGCGCGCCACAGTGCGGACAGTTGAACCCGCGGCCCTTTTCGTCCCTGGTTGATTCACCCTTCAAGCCGGTGAGCTGCAAGTCTTCGAGCAGCACACTGGTGCCCTGTGACGCCGTGGGCGGCTCGGTCCCATAGTCGAGGCTGAGCACTTCGCCACCGTCGCCGCGCAGTTCCACCACGCTGAACGGCTGCCCCAGCGGCGGCAATCTTGGCAGCTCGCCTTGCGCGCTGATCAGCATCGCCTGCTGGTTGCTGGCCACGCTGAACTGCTTGCCGTTGATGGTGTTTCGTGCGCCCACCACAAAGCGTGCGGCAGGCTCGATCACGCCCGGCAAGTCCAGCGGCAGCGAAAAGACGTAGGCGCCGTTGTCTTCGGCGAGCCAGCCCGACTGCCCATCGTCAAACAGGGCATTCCACTCGGCCCAGGGGCCTTCCGCGGCTTTGTACTGGAGCCGCCCGATCAGCGTGAAGGGGCGCTTGTGGTACTGGCCGGAGGCAAACAGCTGCAGCGGGCTGTGGTCGTCAAACAGCTCGGCCATCTTGCCGATGCGCGCCAGCACCTCGCCGCGCCGCACCACCGTACTCTGGCAATAGCCGCACACCGCGTGCGTCGACTGCGCCGAGCGAAACTCCACCGGCGCGCCGCAACCCGGGCAGGGGGCAGTGTAGCGGCGTTGGGGTGTGGTGCTGGAGCTGGCCACGTGTTTTGTCAGGGCCGCTTGCCCTGAGCTTGTCGAAGGAGGCTTCGAGAGGCTCAGAGCGAACGGGTTTGCCTCAGACCAGCTTTTTCAGCAGTTCGGCCTTCTTGGCATCAAACTCTTCAGCGGTGAGAATGCCTTTGGCCTTGAGCTCGCCCAGCTTTTCCAGCGTGGCCATGATGTCGTCGGGCTTGAGCGCGGCCGCTGCCTGCGCGGCTGCCGCTTGCGCCGCGGCGCTGGCCGGGCCCTGCAGGCCCGCCTGCAGGTTTTGCACCAGCACCTGGCCCAGCGCCACGCCTGCGCCCAGGCCCATGGCATCGCCCGCGATGCCGCTGCCGCCACCAGCGCCGCCCTCGGCAAATTTCGGGATCGCCTGCGCGGTCTGGTACTGCATGAACTTGCCCATGTCGTTGCCGACCATGCCCATGCCGATTTTCTGGTCCATGATTTTTTGCAGCTCTTCGGGCAGCGAGACGTTCTGCACCGTGAAGTTTTCGATCTGCAGGCCCAGCTTGGCAAATTCGGGTTGCAATTCCTTGACCAGCGCGGCGGCAAAGGCCTGCTGGTTGGCCGCCAGGTCAAGGAACGGTATGGCGCTGGCGGCAATTGCATTGCTGATGTTCTGCAGCACCAGCCCGCGCAGCTGACCGTCCACATCGCCCACCCTGACTTCCTCGCGCGTTCCCGAAATTTCAGTATGAAACAGCCTGGGGTCGGCAATGCGGAACGCAAAGTTGCCAAAGGCACGCAAGCGTATCGCGCCAAAATCCTTGTCGCGAATAGTAATGGGCTGGGGCGTGCCCCATTTCTGGTCAAGCTGCTGGCGCGTGCTGAAAAAATACACATCGCTCTTGAAGGGCGACTCGAACAGCTTGTCCCAGTTTTTCAGGTAGGTCAGCACCGGCAGGGTTTGCGTGGTGAGCTTGTAGCTGCCGGGGCCAAACACATCAGCGAGCTTGCCCTCGTTCACGAACACCGCCATTTGAGACTCGCGCACGGTGAGCGAGGCACCGTTCTGGATTTCCATCTCAGCCATCGGGAAGCGCCAGGCCAGCACGGTATCCAGGCCTTTGTCCTCGCCGCCCTCGGTCCACTGGATAATGTCGATGAACTGCTTCTTGATGAAATCCATCAATGCCATGATGCAACTCTCCTCGGGTGGGTTTGGCGCGGGTGCAGGTTTCGGAATGATACACAGTTGCAGTGGCAGCAAACCGCTTGGGCTATGCTACGTGCGGAGAGCCGAACGCGGCTCCCCGTGAAGCCACCCGGCCCGGTGGTTCACGCCCCGCGCCACCCATTGCCAGAGTACTTTTGTGAGTCAACCGTCTTCCCTCGCCGCTGTGCCAGTGGCTGCCATGATCCTGGCCGCGGGCCGCGGTGAGCGCATGCGCCCGCTGAGCGACGCCACCCCCAAACCCTTGCTGAAGGTGCGCGGCAAGCCGTTGATGCAGTGGCCGCTGGAGGCGCTGGCGCGCGGCGGCTTTGGCCGTGTGGTGGTCAACACCGCCTGGCTGGGAGAGCAGATCTCCGCAAAGTTTGGTAGTGTTTTTGTTCTTCAACCCGCGTCGAACAAGCGTAATAGGCTATTAAATCAGGAGCAAATGCAGGGCCGGCTGCGGATTGCCTACTCGCACGAAGGACGCGATTTTGGCGGCGCGCTGGAAACTGCTGGCGGCGTTGCCCGGGCGCTGCCGCTGCTGTGCCCACTTGAAACCGCAGGCACCACATCCGGCGTTTTCTGGGTGCTGGCAGGGGATGTGTTTGCGCCGGATTTTGCGTTCAGCCAGGCGGCGGTAGAGCGCTTTGTGGCCAGCGGCAGGCTGGCCCATTTGTGGCTGGTGCCCAACCCCGCGCATCATCCGCGCGGCGACTTTGGCCTGAGTCCCGAGGGGCTGGCGTTGAATCCGCCATCCGGCGATCCGCGACAGCGCTACACCTACAGCACCATTGGCCTGTACCACAAGGCGCTGTTCGCGCCACCCTGGTGCGACATTCCCGCAGGCAACCCGGGAGGCCTCAGGGCCCCGCTGGCACCGCTTTTGCGCGCCGCAATAGACGACCAGCGCGTCAGCGCCGAACTCTATGAAGGCGCCTGGACCGATGTAGGCACGCCGGAGCGCCTGGTTGAACTGAACCAGGCCGTCATGCGCTGAAACCGCGAGGCCTTTGGCTGAGCCCGACATCCAGGTGCGCCTCGCCCCGCCAAAGACCCGCCCAGGGAGCTCTTGAGCAAGACTTTGCGGTCATGCTTCGCGCAGCCTGTTTCACGACACCGCCCCTGCATTCTGGGCAGTTCATCAGGATCGGCGGGTGTTGCCGGGTCACTCGTTGCGTCCGGGCAATTGCTCAAATGGTGAAAGTTGCACCGGCAAGAAGGGTGATCTTGCTCAAATGAGCAAGCACCCGATGCGGTGGTCAGCCTTCATGGCGTACATGGAGAGTCGGCAATCAAGCCTTCCAATTGGGTGCTGTCAGGCGGCGTCGGTGGACTTCTGGCCTTGCGGCCGCCCCGGGGGCCTGATTTGCCCGGCGACTGGCACAGCTTATGCATGGGTAATGTTCTTGGGAACAGGCGCGATGGCACTTGGTCCCTTTGGGCGACATTGAACCACAAGATCAGGAGACACCATGAAATTCCCAGTTCCGCACGACGTCAAGGCCAAAACCATTCCCGGCACTGAAGGCTGGGAGCGCATGTATCCGTACCAGTACTAGTTCGTCACCGACGATCCGGTGCGCAACCAGTATGAGAAAGAAACCTTCTGGTTCTACGACGGCCTGCACTACCCCGAGCCGCTATACCCGTTCGACACCATCTGGGACGAGGCCTGGTATCTGGCGCTGTCGCAGTTCAACAACCGCATCTTCATGGTGCCGCCGGTGCGCGGGGTTGATCACCGCATCATCAACGGCTACGTCTACATCTCGCCGGTGCCGGTGAAGAATCCAGAGGAGATCGGCAGCCGGGTGCCACACTTCATGGAGCGCGCCGGCCACTACTACAAGAACTGGGACGCGCTGGAAGCCAAGTGGAAGGTCAAGATGGAGGCCACCATCCGTGAGCTCGAAGCGATCCAGATCCCCAAGCTGGCTGACATGGAAGACATCTCCGTGGTGATGGATGCGGTGGGCGAATCCAAGGGCTACCACCTGCTGAAGAACTACGACGATCTGATCAATCTGGGCATCAAGTGCTGGCAGTACCACTTCGAGTTCCTGAACCTGGGTTACGCCGCCTACGTGTTCTTTCTCGACTTCGTGCAAAAGCAGTTTCCCAGCATCCCGGCGCAGCGCGTGACGCAGATGATTGCCGGCATCGACGTCATCATGTACCGCCCCGACGAAGAGCTCAAGGGCCTGGCGCGCAAGGCGATCGAACTGGGCGTCGATGCCCTGGTCACCTCCAGCGCCGAGTGGACCGAAGTGGAGGCAGCGTTGAAGGCAAGCCCCAAGGGCGTGGAATGGCTGACCTCTCTGAACCTGTCGCGTGAGCCTTGGTTCAATGTGTCCACTGGCACCGGCTGGTTCCACCACGACCGCAGCTGGAACGACCAGATGAACGTGCCGCTGTCGGGTATCAACACCTACATCGGCAAGCTCAAGCAAGGCGTCAGCATCGAGCGCCCCACCGCCAAAGTGTGCGCTGAGCGCGACCGCATCACTGCCGAGTACCGCGACCTGATTGAGAGCGAAGCCGACCGCAAGCAGTTTGACGAGTTGCTGGGCTGCGCCAAGACGGTATTTCCCTATGTCGAGAATCACCTGTTCTACGTCGAGCATTGGTTTCACTCGGTGTTCTGGAACAAGATGCGCGAGGTTGGCGCGGTGTTGCAGGAGCACGGCGTCATCAAGGAGGTCGAGGACATCTGGCTGCTGCGCCGCGACGAAATCAAGCAAGCCCTGTGGGACGTGGTCACCGCCTGGGCTACAGGCGTAACCCCGCGCGGCACACACACCTGGCCGCCGGAGATCGAATGGCGCAAGGGCGTGATGGAAAAATTCAAGGAGTGGAACGCGCCACCGGCCATCGGCATCGCCCCCGAGGTGATTCAGGAACCCTTCACCATCGTGCTCTGGGGCGTGACCAACAAATCGCTGGCCGACTGGGCCAGCGTGCAGGAGGTCAAAGATCCCGACAGCATCACTGAACTCAAAGGCTTTGCCGGCAGTCCCGGCATCGTCGAAGGCGTGGCACGGGTTTGCAAGACCGTGGCCGAGGTTGGGCAATTGCAGGAAGGCGAGATTCTCGTGGCCCCCACCACCTCGCCATCGTGGGCACCGGCCTTTGCCAAGATCAGGGCCTGCGTCACCGATGTGGGCGGCGTCATGAGCCACGCGGCCATTGTTTGTCGCGAGTACGGCATGCCAGCGGTGGTTGGCACCGGGCACAGCACCAAGGTGATCAAAAGTGGCATGAAGCTGCGGGTGGACGGCTCCACCGGTGTCATCACCATTACCCGTTAGGTGGCAAGCATAATGTCCGCAACATCACTCATCCACTCCGTGCCAGCCCCCGCTGCGGCAACGGCCCCTGCTTGCCAGGCGTCAGTGGCGGCCAGCGCGCCCCTGGTGTGCTGGCTGGAGGATTGCCGCAAGGAATCGGTGGCCCAGGTGGGCGGCAAATGTTCGTCGCTGGGCGAGCTGATCCATGCCGGCGTGCGTGTGCCACCGGGTTTTGCCCTCACCACCGAGGGTTTTCGCCACTTCATGGCCGAATCCGGCGTGGCCGTGGCGGTGCAGTCGCTGCTCAAGGGGGCGGACTGCAGCGACCTTGAAGCGCTCGAAGGCATCAGTGCGCAGATTCGCGCCCTGATCGAGTCGCAGCCATTTTCGCTCGACATCGAAGACCAGGTCGCCGAGTGTTACCGCAAGCTCTCGCTGCGCTGCTGCATGCCCGCCGCACCGGTGGCCGTGCGCTCCAGCGCCACCGCTGAAGACCTGCCCGGCGCCAGCTTTGCCGGCCAGCAGGACACTTATCTGTGGGTGCGCGGCATTGACGAAGTGCTGCACCACATGCGCCGTTGCATCTCCAGCCTGTACACCGCGCGCGCCATCGCCTACCGCGCCAACAAGGGTTTTTCGGACGAGCAGCTGGCCATCAGCGTGGGCGTACAAAAAATGGCCAACTCGTACACCGCCGGGGTGATGTTCACGCTGCATCCGGGCAATGGCGACCGCTCCGTGATCGTGATCGATTCCAACTTCGGCTTTGGCGAATCGGTGGTGTCAGGTGAAGTCACGCCCGACCACTTTGTCGTCAACAAAATTACGCTGGACATCATTGACCGCACCATCTCTGAAAAGCTGATCTGCTACACGGTCGACACCAAGACCCAGACCTCGCATGTCATGGACGTGCCGTTTGAGCGGCAAAAGGTGCAGTCCCTGATTGACGACGAGATCACCGAACTTGCCTGGATGGGCAAGCAGATCGAGAAACACTATGGCTGCCCGATGGACATCGAATGGGCCATCGACAAAGACGTGCCCACGGGCGGCAACATCTTCATTTTGCAGGCCCGCCCCGAAACGGTCTGGAGCAAGAAACCCCAAGGGCAGGGCGGCAATGCCGCCGTCTCGGCGATGGACTACATTCTCAGCGGCATGCTCGCCGGCAGGCGCGTGAGTTGAGCCGGCAGTCCATTCATTTCGATTTTCAACACCACACTTTATCAACTGGAGCAACCATGAATGCACGTACGGAAGTAGGCCTCATTGACGATCTGCGCAGCTACATTGCCGCGCTTGAGGCCAATGGGCAATTACACCGGGTCAAGACCGAAGTGGACTGGAAGTTTGAGTTGTGCCACGTCTCCAAGGTCAATGAAGAACAGAAGGGCCCGGGCCTTTTGTACGAGAACGTCAAGGGCTATGACATTCCGGTCTTTACCAGCGCCTTCACCACCTCGCAACGGCTGGCCATCGCGCTGGAGCAGGACCCGTCGCTGTCGATGAGCCAACTGTCGAAGAAGTGGATGGAGCTGACCACCAAGCAGATGGTCAAACCCACGTTCGTGGACAACCCACCCGTTATGGAAAACGTGATCACCGGTGACGATGTGGACATCGAAAAATTCCCTTCACCGTGGTTT
Source organism: Polaromonas sp. (assembly GCA_023259235.1). Taxonomy (GTDB): domain Bacteria; phylum Pseudomonadota; class Gammaproteobacteria; order Burkholderiales; family Burkholderiaceae_C; genus Polaromonas. The sequence continues at coordinate 7,471 of JAHFQQ010000135.1, forward strand.
TATCCGGACGACGGCGGGCGTTTCTTTGTTACCTCGGGTTTCCTCGTCACGCAAGATCCCGACACCGGCTGGACCAATCTGGGCACCTACCGTTCCCAGGTGCTGGGCAAGAAGATCCTTGGCTCGCAGATCATCAAGGGCAAGCATGGCGACATGCACATGAAGAAGTACGCCGAGCGCGGTGAACTGATGCCCGCCGCCGCCGTGGTCGGCTGCGACCCGGTACTGTTTTTGGCCGCCTCCACCCTGGTGAGCTCCCAGGTCGACGAGTACGATGTGGCCGGCTCGCTGCGCGGCCGCCCGGTACCGGTGTTCAAGTCGGACCTGACCGGCCTGACGCTGCCTGCCAACGCCGAGATCATTGCAGAGGGCTGGATCGACCCCAATGAGCTGATGGACGAAGGTCCGTTTGGCGAATACACCGGCTACTACTCGGGCAATAAAGGCAAGGACTACCCGAAACCGGTGCTGCGCATCGCCCGCATTTTGCACCGCAACAAGCCCATCATGTGGTCTACCACAGTAGGCAAGCCGATCAACGACATCCACATGATCCAGTCGCTCAATCGCACCGCAACCTTGTGGTACGACCTGGAGACCATGAAGGTACCGGGTATCCAGAGCGTGTACATCCCGCCAGAGGCTTGCGGCCGCTTCTGGGCTGTGGTCTCGGTCAAGCAGATGTACCCCGGCCACTCGAACCATGTGGGCAATGCGGTGATCGCCAGCACTACCGGCCACTATGGATTGAAGGGCGTGATCGTGGTGGATCACGACATCGAAGCCGATGACTGGGACCGTATCTGGTGGGCGCTGTCGACACGCTTCGACCCGAAACGCTCGGCCCAGATCATCGATCGTGGCCGCTCGACGCCGCTCGACCCCGGCCTGCCAATCGATGCACGTGACATTACCAGCCGCATCATCCTGGATGCCTGCACGCCGTACGAATGGGCTGACAAGCCCAACGAGATATTCATGGATCGCACCGTGCTGCAAAAGGTGTCTGACCGCTGGAACGAGTATGGCTTCACCGGCAGCAGCCCGGTGGCGGGCATGATCAACCGCCTGACCCGGCCCGAGGTCAAGAGCAAGACCAAGAGCAGCAAGTAGGGCTCGGGAACACCCATGAAAGTGCTGCGCTACACCCAGGCCATGGTGGACGAGTTTGTCCGGGATGGCTACTGGACCAACGAGACCTTCTACGACTCCTATGAGCGCAACGCGCGGCTACTTGGTGACCAGGAGGCGCTGGTCGACTCGCATCACCGCGTTACCTGGCGCCAGGCGCGCGATCTGGTCGACGCCATTGCTACCGCCTGGGTGCAAGCGGGCGTTCCCAAAAGTGCGCGCATCGTGATCCAGGCCCCCAACAGCGTCTATGGCTTTCTGGCGCGTGCCGCCGCGGAGCGTGCCGGCCTGATTTCGATGACGGCCTTTGCCACCTTGCGTCAAAACGAGCTGGAAGATATTCTGGAGAAAACGCAGGCTGAAGTGGCGGTGATTCCGGCGATGTTTCGCGGCTTTGATTACCTGGCGATGTACCGGGACTTGATGGCGCGCTTTCCGTCGTTGCGCCAGATTTACCTGTTCGACGATGAGGTTCCGGCGGGCGCGCCACCCGGAACCCAGTCGCTTACCCGCACTGCTCAGCACTATCTGGACAAGGTGGACCGTGTGGCGCTGGACGCTCGGCGCTTTGACC
>JAHFQQ010000347.1 GCA_023259235.1 Polaromonas sp.
GAAGCGCGCGTAGCGGGTTCCCAGCAAACCCCAAACGATGCGAAAGCCCACCAGCCCGGCCATGGTGTAGCCAAGCGTGATGTGCACCAGCTTCCAGCTTTCACTTTCAGAGGTCAGGTAAGCACCGGCGAAACTGAGCACCATCAGCCAGTGAAAGACGCGAACCGGAGCGTCCCAGACCAGGATTTCTCGAATCGCAGGCTCGTTATCGTTTGGCTTAGCGCGGGATGCGGACATTGTGTTCATTGAAATCACCTTTCTCGGCAGCGGTGTGACAAGCGATACAGTTCGAAGCACTCTTGACGGCTGGAAGTTTCCATGAAGCGGCCGAAACCTCATCATGTTTGCGAACGAACCATGCGGTGCGCGTGATGCGGTCCTGCGGCGGCTCCTCGCTGACACGCTTGTAAGTTCCGGCGTGGGAATTGATCCAGCCTGAAAGCTCTTTCAGTGTCGCGGGGTCCAGCGAAGCGTCGGTCCCGAAGTGATTGGGCAGATTGCTCATGATCCGCCGCCAGGAGGCCGCCGGCATCAGGGCGGGCGAGTAGGCGATATGGCAGGCCGCGCATTCTTGCTGGTACTTCGGCAGCAACGTCACCATTCGACCGTTGGCGTCGGCCATGGCCGGCTGGCTGATGGCGCTCGCCGCCAATACGCCGAAGGCGAGATGGCCAAAAATGGAGTGCAGTGGAAATGACATGGGAATCTCTTCTGAAAAATGAATGAGGGCGAAAGCCATCAAGGCTTGAGCGTCAACAGCCAGCTCAGCACATCGGCCTTTTCAGCCGGGGTGCACTCGCGGCCCGCAACGTCGTTACAGTTGCGGCGAAACCATTTCTCGGTCTTGGCTGCGTCGGTAAAACGCTGCGGGTTGAACGCTGGCGCCAACGCGCCTATGGATTTGCCAGTGGAGGCATGCTTGCCGTCCTGTGTCGGCACGGTGCCGTGGCACGAGGAGCAACTCCATTCACGGCCATGCCGGGTGGTAAAAAACTGCTGGCCGCGGGCCGGTGCGGCCGGTGAACCCGCCTGGGCGGTGTAGCCTGCCAATATTTCCGACGGGATGGCCGCCTGGGCGACAGGTGCAAGGGCAGCGCCGGCAAAGCCGAAAGCGGCAACGACGAATCGAAACGTGGATTGGTGTAAAGGTGACAAGTTCATGGTGACTCCTTGGCCTCCATGATGCGGCCGCGTTCTTAGGGTTTTCTTAAACCGCTGCCACTCGCTTCCTCAGACTGCCTTAAGTTGTGGTCATCACAATTGCAGCCATTCACCCAAACCGAAAAAGGGAAAATCTGCCATGCACCCCACTCTTCGCCTCTTCGTCCGAGAATACCTTCGCATCGTGCTCGCCGCACTGGTGCCGGTTGTCATGACCGCTTTCCTGTCGATTCCACTCAGCCTGGGGGGGCACCCCGGCGAGCCCCGCATCGCCGCAACGCTGACTGACCAGCACATGAGCTGAACCGCAGCGCGGTCCCTAGCAATTCCAGCTCTCAATGGACGGACGAAGCGTTCTGATCTGAAGGCGCACTGAGGTGAGCATCTTGGTCATTGGTGCACGTCTGGAAATGCAACCGTCACCACGAACGCCTCCATTGCCATTCAGTGCGCACCAAATTTTTCAATCAGGAAAAACCCATGAAATGCCCTATCTGTCCCGACGCTACGCTTTTGATGACTGATCGCCAGGGTGTCGAGATCGACTACTGCCCTCAATGCAGGGGCATATGGCTCGATCGCGGTGAGCTCGACAAGCTGCTCGAACTCGCGTCAAAATCAACTCCCGCCGCTGGCAGCTACTCCAATGCCACCCATGCCACCGCCCCATCACCGCCAGCTTTCATGGACTCAGATCACCACGGTATGCAGCGTCACCAGTACAAACGCAAGAAGTCATGGCTGAGCGAAATTTTCGATTAGTCATATAACTGACTGCCTCTAAGGATCCCCCGGCAAGCAGACCGGGTTGCGAGACCATCGGGCGTACCGCCCCTGTAGTCACCTAGCTCAATGCCTTCCGTCAATGCAACGGATCGCCGTTAATTCGTCCCCGCACCAATACGCGTTAATAGTTCATTAAGATTTACCGGTTAAGCTCTGCCGTTCCACGCCGATCATCCGCCCGCGGACCCCACACCCAACGACCATGAAATTCAATGAACTTGCGGATGACCCTGAAGACATCAATCACAGCCCGGTAGAGCGTGCAGCGGCTGCGTCCCGCAGCACCTGGGTCAGCGTGGGTGTCAACGTCATCCTGACCATTGCCCAGATCACCGCGGGCATCCTGGCTAAATCGCAAGGTCTTATCGCCGATGGCATTCACTCGCTGTCCGACCTGGTGGCTGACTTCGTGGTGCTGTTCGCCAGCCATCACAGCAAGAAGGACGCCGACGAAGACCACCCTTATGGCCACCAGCGTTTTGAAACCGCTGCCTCGCTGACGCTGGGCGTACTGCTGCTGGCCGTCGGCGCGGGCATGTTGTGGTCGGCCTTTCTCAAGCTTGAAAACCCCGAGACAGTGCAACAGGTCCATATTGCCGCCCTCTGGGTGGCCGGTGGGGCCCTGATCACCAAGGAACTCCTGTTCCGCTACATGCTGCTGGTGGCCAAACGTGTCAAGTCGAGCATGCTGGTGGCCAATGCCTGGCACGCGCGCTCGGACGCAGCGTCCTCGCTGGTG
>JAHFQQ010000136.1 GCA_023259235.1 Polaromonas sp.
GTTTCTTCGGGTTCAAAAATCCCGCTATTCGCGCGAAGGCTCAAACTATCTAATGCATCTACCCGCATTAGGTGCTGGTTGTGTACAAGGACCGGATGCTCGGTCGAGTTCAATACTTCGGCCATTTATATCCCTGAAAATGTCTTTATGTAACCTGGAGGCGGATCTGATGCACTGGTGTTGCTGCCATGTGTCCGTAACAGTATCACAATGGCATGCGGCAGAATACGCCACTGCCTGTACCTCCTCGGTGCGCCTGGCTTCGTTGATCGACTGGGGCGAGATCGAGCGCAGCTTTGGCGCTCACTTCACCTCCACCGGTGGCCGCCCAGCACTGCCCCCGCGCCTGGTCGGTGGTCTGCTGTACCTGCAGCACACCTTCGATGCCTCCGACGAGGCGGTGGTCAACACTTTGCGCCTGGTTTGGGGTCACGCCACGAGCGCTGTCGATGATGTTCGCTTCGCCAACCGCCCACGCCAAGTTCACGCACGCCTAAAAACGGATTGTTCAGGGCAGACTCAGTAGCTTGTTGGGTCAAAAAGCGACGAACTTCATCAGGATTGCCTTGCCAACTGATCCGCGCCTTCCAGCGGTTTTTCATGCATACGAAACGACGCCATTTTCATTCCTTGGCGGGACGGGAATGGGGCAAACCTGCGACTCAGTCTCTGCGCAGCCTTGAATAAGTTAGTGGCTACGCGCCCGCCCGATAGCTGCCGGATTTTCCGCCGTGCTTTTCGAGCAACTTGACCTCGGTGATGGTCATGCCGCGGTCCACCGCCTTGCACATGTCGTAGATCGTGAGTAGCGCCACGCTGATGGCGGTCAGCGCCTCCATCTCGACACCGGTGGGGCCGACGGTTTCCACCGTGGCGGTACCTGTAATGACCGCTTTTTCACTATCGATATCGTTAATAACCACTGTGTCTATTGACTCATTAGCTATAAACTCAATAGCAACTCGGGTCAATGCCAGGGGATGGCACAGGGGAATCAGGTCGCTGGTCTTCTTGGCGGCCATGATTCCCGCAACGCGCGCGATGCCCAGCACGTCGCCCTTTTTGGCACTGCCGTCCAGAATGATGTCAAGCGTCGCCCGCTTCATGACAATGCGGCCTTGTGCAACAGCGATACGATGGGTGGCCGCCTTGGCTGCCACGTCAACCATATGGGCCTGGCCCAGGCTATCGAAATGCGTGAGGGAGGAAGAAGACATTGTCGCCATGCTTTTACAGAACCTTTACAACCATGCTCCATCATAAGAGCATGCTCACGATTCCATCAACACTTCAAAGGTGCCCACTTTTGAACGCATCGATTCGTTCCCTGCGCAGGCCGCCAAAACTGCGGCCCGGCCTGAGCCGGCTGGCCCTGACGACCCTGTTGCTGGTGGCGCCGGTCAATTTTTCACTGGCCCAATCACCGGGCGGGGCCACTGGCGGCTCGACAGGCGCGCTGCCGACCCTGGGTGACAATTTCGAGCTGTCGGTGGCTGCCGAGCGCCGCGTTGGGGACCGTATTGCCGCGAGCATTTATCGCGATCCGGACTATATTGACGACCCGGTTCTCGGCGACTATCTCGAGAGCATCTGGCAACCGCTGCTCAAGGCTGCACGGGCGCGTGGCGAGCTTGCCGCAGAGCTCGACGAGCGTTTTGCCTGGCAGCTTTTTTTGATCCGGGACCGAACCCTCAATGCTTTTGCCTTGCCAGGTGGATATTTTGGAGTGCATCTGGGGCTGATTTCCTCGGTCAGCAATGCCGATGAAATGGCCGCCGTGTTGGGCCATGAGCTCAGCCACGTGACGCAGCGGCATATTGCACGGCTGATCACGCAGCAGAGTCGGCAGGCCCCCCTGCTGATTGCCGCCATGATTCTGGGCGTTCTGGCTGCCAGCAAAAGCCCGGATGCAGGCAGCGCAGCCATCGTCGGCGGTCAGGCGCTTGCAGCACAGAGCCAGCTCAACTTTTCGCGCGATATGGAGCGCGAAGCAGACCGGGTCGGTTTTGGCGTCATGACCGACGCCGGGTTCGACAGCAGCGCTGAGACCAGCATGTTTGCAAAGCTGCAGCAGGCGGCGCGGCTGAACGATAACGGGGCCTTCCCCTATTTGCGCTCGCACCCGCTGACGACCCAGCGCATTGCCGAGGTGCAGGCGCGGGTGCAACTGGCGCAGGCATCTGCCGCCAAACCGACCCAGGCGCAGGAAGACGCTCAAGCCAGGGCGCATTTGCTGCACGCCATGATGGCTGCGCGCGCCCGCATTCTGGCAGCTCCGGGCGTCGATGCGCTGCGCACCATGGTCGTTGAAGCACAGGGTGCGGTGGTTCTGCCGCAGGCGCTGGCGTCTCCCGTTTCAGCTGCCAATATTCATGACGCCGGGATTTTGTACGCAGGGGCATTTGCGGCGGCCCAACTGCGCGATTTTGCGACTGCCCGAAGTCTTCTGGCCCGGCTCAGGCCACTTGCCTCGGGTATTGCGCGTGCAAACCAGACCGTGGACCTTCTGGCCGTTGAGGTTGATTTAATGGCGGGCGTGGTCCCGCCCACGGTGTCCAGCGTCAACATGGCAAAAACCAGCTCTCGCGCCGAGGTGCTGATTCAGGCACGGTCCATGCTGGCCGCGCAGCGCGCACCCGAGGTATCAAACCGGCTGCAGACCTGGGTGACGGCCCACCCCAAGGATGCGCTGGCCTGGCAACTGCTCTCGCAGGCGTATGGCAATCAAAATCAGGCGGTCCGGGCGATTCGGGCCGACGCCGAGAGCCGGGTTGCGCAACTCGACTACGCAGCGGCGCTGGACCGGCTCAAGGCCGCGCAGGCACTGATTCGCAGCGACCCTGCCAGCGCGGATTACGTGGAGGGCTCGATCATTGATGCGCGCACCCGGCAGGTCGAGCTACTTGTGAAAGAACAGGCGCTGCAAGACAAGGTCGATCACTAGCTGAAGCACCGAGTAAAGCAGCGAGCCAATCAGGGCTGCGCCAAACCCCCGCACACTCAGGCCCGTGACCAGACTGGCCGCGGCCCAGAACATCAACGCGTTGACGATGAACAGGAACAACCCCAGCGTCACCAGCGTGACCGGCAGTGTCAACAAGACAAGGATCGGACGCACCACCAGGTTCAGCGCGCCCAGCACCGCCGCTGCTATCAGCGCCGCGGTAAAGCTGCTTACCACTACGCCCGAATAGAGGTACGCCACCGCCAGCAGTGCGGCGGCACTTAAAAGCCAGTTAATGAGGAGTTTCATGGGCTCAGAATACCACCGCACCAGGCGATGTGCGGTAAAAACCGACATCGTTCCCTGCCATTGTCTTTGCGTAAACCGGCGGTGAGCCCTCGCGCCGATAATCAGCCGTTCCACTTCCACCACATTCGTCATGCCCGTTCAGGATGGTTTGCCCACGCCAGCGCGTTACTACGCCATGGCGGTCATCATTCTGGGCATTGCCATGTCGGTGCTTGACGGCACCATTGTCAACCTGGCCTTGCCCGGCATTGCGCGCGACCTGCAGGCCAGCGCGGCGCAGGCGGTCTGGGTTGTCAACGCCTATCAGGTGGCCATGCTGGCGCTGCTGCTGCCATGTGCAACCCTGGGTGACCTGGTCGGCTATCGGCGCGTGTACCTGAGTGGTCTGGTATTGTTCACGGCGGCATCACTCGGATGCGCGCTATCAAATTCACTGTTGATGCTGGCTGCGACGCGCGCCGTCCAGGGCCTGGGCGCGGCTGGCATCATGTCGGTCAATTCGGCTTTGCTGCGCCTGATTTATCCACGGCGCCTGCTGGGCCGCGGCGTGGCGATTAATTCGCTGGTGGTGGCCACGGCCGCGGTAGCCGGGCCCTCGATCGCCGCCGCCATCCTGTCGGTCGCATCGTGGCCCTGGCTGTTTGTCCTGAACCTGCCGCTGGGCGTCATTGTGTTGTGGCTGGGGTTTCGCGCGCTTCCGCCGAATTCCGCGGCCGCGCCGGTCGGGCTGCGGCTGTCATGGCTCGACGTACTGCTCAATGCGCTCATGTTCAGTCTGGTGGTGCTCGGGGTCGATGCACTGGGCGCGCGCAGCGGATCGTCCGCCACACCTTCAGGCGTCGGCGCTGGCCTGGCCATGCTGGCGGGTGGCCTGGTGGTCGGACTGATCTACGTGCGCCGTCAGTGGGCGCAGCCATTGCCGCTGTTCCCGATGGACCTTTTGCGCATTCCCGTGTTCGCGCTGTCGATATGCGCCTCGGTGAGTGCATTCGCGGCGCAGATGCTGGCCTACATCGCACTGCCGTTCCTGCTGCTGGATAGTTATGGGCGCTCGCCGCTGCAAGCCGGCCTGCTGATCACTGCATGGCCGCTTGCCATCGTGGTTGTGGCGCCCATCGTGGGTCGTCTGATCGGCCGTTACCCGGACGGCCTGCTCGGCGGTATCGGCATGGCCGTCATGGCAAGCGGGCTGGCCCTGATGGCGGTCTTGCCGGCGCAGCCCGACAACGCCGCCATCGCCTGGCGCATGGTGCTTTGCGGCATCGGTTACGGCATGTTCCAGCCACCCAACAATCACACCATCGTGACGACCCCACCTGCGCATCGTTCGGGTGGCGCCAGCGGCATGCTGGGCACGGCACGGCTCGCCGGACAGACCCTGGGTGCGGTGTTGATGTCCATTATCTTCAGCGTCGCGGATGCCCACAATGGACGTGGGCCTGTGATTGCACTGGCGCTGGCGGCCTGCTTCGCGGTGGTGGCAGGCGCCTTCAGTTCCCTGCGCATGGGGCGAGCGCGGCCGGCCGGCTGACCGAGCGGCAAGGCAATTAAGGGGCAAATCCGGGTTTGGTCCCACCGGCCAACGATGGCCAGCGTGTGTTCAGGAGTGAGCCATGAGTAGCCCAAACCGCCCCGACGAGTTGGCAATGAATGCCGCCTTTTCTGTCCTACACTGGGGCATGCTCAGGCTGACCCGCGCCCCCAATATTGCGATTGCCGCGCTGTGGGCTGATGCATTGCTGCAGGCCGGCTTTGAAGCCAGCGTGCAGCGCTACTTTCTGGGCAGTGTCGCGGGTGAGTTGCCGCCTGACCAGTGCCTGCCCGAAGTATGGCTCACGCATGATGCTGATGAACCGCGTGCGCGCGAGCTGCTCCATGCACTGCAGAACATGCCGCAGCGACGCTGGCACTGCGCCTGCGGGGAACTCGTCGAAGGGGGGTTCGAGCAGTGCTGGCACTGCGGCGCGGCCATGCCCGAGGTGATCCGCTGAACCAGCGTTTTCTGTTTTCTAGACCCGCCTGGCCAGTTCGGCCGCCAGGCCGGTATAGCTGGCTGGCGTCATGGCCAGCAGGCGCAGCTTTTCAGCGTCGGGGATTTCCAGCGATTCGATCAGATCGCGCAGGTCTTTGGCGCTAACGGTTTTTCCGCGCGTGACTTCCTTGAGTTTTTCGTAAGCGCCCTGCACGCCATAGCGCCGCATCACCGTTTGAATCGGCTCGGCCAGCACCTCCCAGGAGGCGTTCAGGTCTTTGCCGAGGGCTTCGCGGTTGAGCTCAAGCTTGTTTAGCCCCACGCTCATCGAGTTGTAGGCCAGCACGGAGTAGCCCAGCGCCACGCCCATGTTGCGCAATACGGTGGAATCGGAGAGGTCGCGCTGCCAGCGGCTGATGGGCAGTTTTTCGCTCATGTGACGCAGCAGTGCGTTGGCCAGGCCCAGGTTGCCTTCGGCGTTTTCGAAGTCGATCGGGTTGACCTTGTGTGGCATGGTCGATGAGCCCACTTCGCCATCCTTGAGGCGCTGCTTGAAGTAGCCAACGCTCACATAACCCCAGATATCGCGCGCAAAATCGATCAGGATGGTGTTGGCGCGGGCCACTGCGTCAAACAGCTCCGCCATGTAGTCGTGCGGTTCAATCTGGACGCTGTAGGGCTGAAACGTCAGGCCCAGACCAAGCGGTTCGGGGGTTTCAACCACATGTCGGCTGAAGGCTTCCCAGTCCATGTCGGGCCAGGCCGCCAGGTGCGCGTTGTAGTTGCCCACCGCGCCGTTCATTTTTCCCATGAGATTGACGCTGGCGATTTTTCCGCGTGCAATGGCCAGTCGGGCTACCACGTTGGCGATTTCCTTGCCTACCGTGGTTGGACTCGCCGTCTGGCCATGGGTGCGGCTGAGCATGGGCTCATCGGCGTAAGCGTGCGCCAGCTCCCTGAGCTGTCCCACGACCTTGTCCAAAGCCGGAAGCAGCACCAGTTCGCGGCCGCCCTTGAGCTGCAGCGCCTGGCTGGTGTTGTTGATGTCTTCGCTGGTGCAGGCAAAGTGCACGAATTCCCTGGCCGCCAACAGCTCAGGCCGCGCCTCGAATTTTGACTTGATCCAGTACTCGACTGCCTTGACATCGTGGTTGGTGGTTTTTTCAATGTCCTTGATGGCGCTGGCGTCGGCTTCCGAGAAGTTCCTGACCAAACCGAGCAGATAAGTGCGCGCGCCCGGGCTCAGTGGCTTGAATTCGGTGAAGTTGGCATCCGACAGCGCCATGAACCAGGTAACTTCCACCTGAACCCGGCGGTGCATGTAGCCCTGCTCGGACATCAGGGGGCGCAACTGGCCAAGCTTTGCGGCGTAGCGGCCGTCCAGCGGCGACAGGGCATTGATGGGTGAAAAGCTCATCGGGTAATTGTAGGCCGACGCCCGCCAGTCGGCGCCAGCGCGCGCAGTCGTAATGGATCGGTAGCCGGTCGGTCCGGGGCGCATTTGGGCGGTGTCAGCGGAGCCGGGCGCTGACTCGATAGAATACATTTCCCTTAGCCCACGATCTCACGCCATCATGAAACTCATCGGATCAGCCAGCAGTCCTTACGTGCGCAAAGTGCGCATCGTGATGTCCGAGAAAAAACTCGACTACCAACTGGTGCTGGAAGACGTCTGGGCCGCCGGTACCCGCATCAACGCCTCCAATCCGCTGGGCAAGGTGCCTTGCCTGGTGCTGGAAGGTGGCGAAGCGGTGTTTGACTCGCGCGTGATTGTCGAATACCTCGACACCTTGTCGCCGGTCGGCAAACTCATCCCGCCCCAGGGCCGCGAGCGCGCTGAGGTCAAGACCTGGGAGGCGCTGGCCGACGGCCTGCTTGACGCGTCCATCCTGGCGCGGCTGGAAGCCACCTGGCCGGGACGCAGTGCGGAGCAGCGCAGCGACGCCTGGATCACGCGGCAGATGGGCAAGATCGACGCTGCGCTCAATGCCATGAGCACCGGTCTGGCCGACAAGGCTTTTTGCAGCGGCGTTCATTTCAGCCTGTCCGACGTGGCAGTCGGCTGCGCGCTGGGCTACCTGGATTTCCGCTTTGCGCAGATCAACTGGCGCCAAACTTACCCCAATCTGGCGAAATTGCAGGAAAAGCTGGTTCAGCGCGCCAGTTTCGTGGAAAGCCATCCTGATCGAGATTTGGCGAATAAAACGGCAGTAGCCCAGTAGTTCAGGGCGCTTATAGCTCCTGAAACAGGAGCAAATAAGCTGCGCTCGTCACTGGAAGTGTGTTTTTCGAGTCAGTGCTTCAAGCTGCCCACCAACTGCCTACCCGCAGGCATGCACTGCCCACGCGGGTTACCCGAAAGACAAAAATGCTGCGAAGCGCCCCGGCGCGAAGAAGGGAGGGAGGAGGAGCGCCCCGGGATTACATTCGGATCCAAATGGACCAGAAGGCTTCGCAACAATGAAACTGTAATGAAACCAGTGCTGCCCATTTGCACAGTCACCGCAATGTGTAGTCAGAGCGCGACGAGGCGCCAAAGGTTCCCCGCTGCGGTGTGGGGAGAAGCGTAAAGTTTTGTTAACTGGCTTCGACATCACCAGCCACGCCAGAGTGGCCGGTTTTTTGTCGCAGGAAATATTTTTACCTGACAATCAACGCCGTGCTGAAGAACCGGAGCCTGCAAATCGTGCCGAACCAGGATCGCATGCAATTGGGCAGGAAACTGACGGCGTTCGTCACACCTTTCCCGGAAAGCGAAAACCGCATGACTCAACCCCCTTTTCTTGACAAGATTGTGCCTCGGCAGGAGGCAACGTTGCGGGTGGCTGCCTTGCCCAGGCCAGTAGTTTTTACCAACGGAGTGTTTGATGTGCTGCATCGCGGCCACGTCACCTATCTCGCTCAGGCACGTGAGTTGGGCGCCAGTCTGGTGCTGGCGCTTAACACCGATGCATCGGCCAGGCGGCTTGGCAAAGGGGCTGACCGCCCGTTGAACAATCAGCTGGACCGTGCGGTCCTGCTGGCGGCGCTGGAGTGCGTGGATCTTGTCACCTGGTTTGACGAAGACACGCCGCTGGCGTTGATTGCCGAGATCAAGCCCGATATTCTGGTTAAAGGCGGCGACTACGACATGGAGCGGCTCGCCGAAACCGCCGTCGTCAAGGCATATGGCGGCAAGGCACTGACCATCCCGTTTGTCGATGGCTATTCCACCTCTGCGCTGGTGAAGAAGATCCGTTCGGCCGGTTGATCGCCGGGCCAGCGAAGGGTGTTGCGTCATTTGTCATCGGGAACAGGTTCGCGGCAATCACGAATTTTCCCGTGACTGTCCTGAAATTCAACCGCCGTGGCGGGCAGCCGGGGTGTCGAAAAGTCGCACAATAAGCCCATGACGCTGACCGAGCTCAAATACATCGTTGCCGTGGCGCGAGAAAAGCACTTTGGCAGGTGGGCGGACGCTTGTCACGTGTCGCAACCGACGCTCAGCGTGGCGATCAAGAAACTTGAGGAAGAGCTACAGGTCAAGCTGTTTGAGCGCAACGCCAGTGAAATTACCGTGACGCCACTGGGCGAGGAAATCGTGCGGCAGGCGCAAAGCGTGCTGGAGCAGGCTGACAATATTCGGGAAATCGCCAAGCGTGGCAAGGATCCGCTGGCTGGTGCCTTGCGCCTGGGCATCATCTACACCATCGGCCCGTATCTGCTGCCTGATCTGGTGCGCCAGACGATTGCGCGCACACCGCAAATGCCGCTGATTCTGCAGGAGAACTTCACCGTCAAGTTGCTCGAAGAACTGCGCACTGGCGAGATTGA
>JAHFQQ010000137.1 GCA_023259235.1 Polaromonas sp.
CGAATCTGGAGGCTTGCGTCAAATCCGTGGCCTGGACCGATGAGTGCGTGATCCTCGAGCATGGCAGCACGGACAATACCCTTGAAATCGCCCGTGGCCTTGGCGTTGCGGTTTCCCAGACGCCGGACTGGCCCGGTTTTGGCGCGCAAAAGAATCGCGCCCTTGACGCAGCGTCAGGCGAGTGGATACTGTCGATCGACGCCGATGAGCGGGTTACTCCCGAACTGGCGCGCGAAATCACCGAAGCCGTGCAAAAGGCCAACACCAGCGCACAGAGTGTGGCGTTTGAAATTCCGCGCCTGACCCAATTTTGTGGAGTCTGGATTCATCATTGCGGCTGGGCGCCTGACCATGTGCTCAGGCTGTTCAAACGTGGTGAAGCACATTTCAGCAATGATCTGGTCCATGAAAAAGTGCTCCTGGCGCGACACGACACCACCGTGATGCGTCTGAAAAACCCCCTTTTACACTACAGCTACCCGACTCCCGATCACTACTGGCGCAAGCTTCAGCGCTACAGTCGGGACTGGGCTCTGGAACGGCATGCGCGTGGGCAAACTGCCACCATCTGGCGCGCCGCCTTTGCTGCCCTGGCCGCTTTTTCCCGTAGCTATGTGTTTCGGCTTGGGTTTCTGGACGGGTCAATGGGCTTTGCAGTGTGTACCATGCAGGCTCAATCAGCATTTGGCAAATATTTCGAGTTGTATTATTTGGGTCGTCAACATGACAAGTGATTTTTTCCATCCAGCCTTGCTCAAGCGCCGCTACCTGCTCAAGGCAATGGCTGGCGCGGGAGTTCTCGCCAGCATTACGACCGATGTGCTGGCGCAATTTCGTGTTGAGGTGTCTGGAGTGGGCCTGACCCAGTTTCCGATTGCCATCGCGCCATTTCGAGGGGACGCACAAGCGCCACAAAAGATCGGTGGCATCGTGCAGGCTGATCTTGAGCGCAGCGGCATGTTTCGCTCCATTGATGCTGCTGCTGTCATGGCCGACGAAAGCACGCGGCCAGACCTGGCAAACTGGCGGCAAAAAGGCGCGGACGCACTGGTTACCGGAAGCACGTCGCGCCTGGCCGACGGGCGTTTCGATGTCCGGCTGCGCCTGTGGGATATCGTGCGGGGGCAGGATCTGGGTGGCCGGAGCTACACCGTCGGGCCGGCGGATTTGCGTTTGGCGGCGCATCGTCTTGCCGACTTTGTGTATGAAAAGCTGACTGGCGAAAAAGGAATCTTTTCGACGCGGATTGCCTATGTGACAAAGACCGGCCAGCGCTACACCCTCTGGGTTGCCGATGCGGACGGGGAGGGAGCCCAGTCGGCCCTTACCAGTCCGGAGCCGATCATTTCACCGGCCTGGTCGCCCAGTGGCACGCAGTTGGCGTATGTCTCTTTTGAATCACGCAAGCCGGTGATTTACTCGCATGACGTGGCTACCGGAAAGCGTCGCCTGCTGGCGAACTTCAGAGGCTCCAATAGTGCGCCGGCATGGTCGCCCGACGGCAAGCAAGTGGTCGCCACGCTGAGTCAGGCAGGCGGTTCGCAGATTTATGCCCTGGGCCTCAATGGAAGTGCTCCCGTGAGGCTGACTCAGTCATCGAGCATTGACACCGAGCCGACTTTTTCTCCTGATGGAAAATACATTTATTTCGTGAGTGACCGTGGCGGCTCGCCGCAGATCTACCGCATGAGTCCCGCAGGTGGAAATCCCGAAAGAGTGACATTTACCGGCAGTTACAACATATCTCCGGCGATCAGCCCGGATGGGCGCTGGCTGGCTTATGTTTCCAGGGTAGGTGGCGCTTTCAAGTTGCATGTGATGGAACTTGCCACCGGATCAGCCACACCAATCACCGACACCACGGCCGATGAACGACCGAGTTTTGCACCCAATAGCCGCCTGATTGTGTATGCCACCCAGGAGCAGGGCAAGGAAGCGCTGATGACCACCACGCTGGATGGCAAGATAAAGGCCAGATTGTCGGGTGCCGGCGGCGATATTCGCGAACCCGATTGGGGTCCGTTTCAGCGTTGACCACTATTTTTCTGAATTTGGCTTTTTTTTTTGAGGTACTTTATGAAACGCGCCATTTTTTTCATCATCTCTTCTCTTGTTCTTGCCGCTACGCTGGCAGGCTGCGGCTCGGACGTCAAGCTCAATGACGTACCGGTGGAGGACCGAACGGCCAATGCAGCTGGCAGTGGTGCGGCAGGTGCCTCCGGCAATGCTGTGGCGCCGGTGCAGATTGGCGGGACGAATGTCTCTGGCGCAGGCCCAGTCAATACGGCCAGGATCATTTATTTTGATTTTGACAGCTACATCGTCAAACCCGAGTTCCAGGCCGTCGTCGAGGCCCATGCCAAGTACCTGACGGCCAACAGGTCGCGCAAGGTGGTGATTGAGGGACACACCGACGAGCGTGGTGGCCGCGAATACAACCTGGCTCTCGGCCAGAGACGTGCCGAAGCGGTGCGCCGCGCTCTGGAACTGCTTGGTGTGTCCGATTCCCAGGTTGAGGCCGTGAGCTTTGGCAAGGAAAAACCGGCCGTTCCGGGCACGGATGAAGAGTCCATGGCAAAAAATCGTCGCGCTGAATTCAGTTATCGCTAAGCGGGAGTCCGAACCGTGAAGTTTTTCAAAGCGGCTCTGGCGGTTGTGGCTTGCGTGCTGGCTTTTCATGCGCATGCCGCCCTGTTTGAAGATGACGAGGCGCGCAGGGCCATACTTGATTTGCGGCAAAAGGTTGATGCGGCCCAATTGCGCGCGACAGGTGATAGCCAGAAAATCACCGAGGACAACGCCCAGTTGCGCCGTGGCCTGCTTGACCTGTCCAACCAGATTGAGTCGCTGCGAAACGAACTGGCCGCGTTGCGTGGACAGAATGAAAAGCTGACCCGGGATATTTCCGAGTTGCAGCGCGGCCAGAAGGACCTTACGCAGGGCGTCGATGAACGCTTGCGCAAGTTTGAACCCGCGAAAGTCACGGTGGATGGCAAGGAGTTTGCGGCGGAGCCGGCTGAAAAGCAGGAATTCGAAGCCGCTCTTGCGAGTTTTCGCAAGAGCGATTTTGCTGGTGCCCAAACCGGTTTCGCTGCCTTCATGAAACACTACCCGCAAAGCGGCTACAAATCTTCAGCGCTGTTCTGGCTGGGAAATGCCCAGTACGCGCTGCGCAATTACCGCGACGCGGTGACAAATTTCCGCGCGTTGGTGGCGAGCGAGCCCAATCACCTGCGTGCACCCGAAGCGCTGTTGTCGCTGGCCAATAGCCAGGTAGAGCTCAAGGACAGCAAATCGGCTCGCAAAACACTTGAAGATCTGGTCAGGGTCTATCCGCAGTCCGAAGCCGCAGCCGTGGCCAGGGAGCGCTTGACCAAGCTCAAATAGCCATCGTTGCCGATTGTTCAATTGCGCCTGCAGCATCACAGTGCTTCAGCAACGGCATGACCTCTACCGCTGAAGTAATTCCTGCCGATCCTGCACGGCGCTTTGGCGGCCTCGCACGACTTTATGGAGTGGCTGGAGCGCAGCGAATTCACGCCGCGCACATTGTTGTGGTGGGACTGGGAGGTGTCGGCTCCTGGGCTGCCGAGGCCGCGGCCCGCAGCGGTGTAGCCCGTCTGACCCTGGTCGATCTTGACCACATCGCCGAATCCAATATCAACCGCCAGGTTCATGCGCTCGACAGCACACTGGGGCAGGCCAAGGTGCAGGCCATGCGCGAACGTATCGCCCAGATCAATCCTGCTTGCAAAGTGGACTGTATCGAGGAGTTTGTTGATGCGGATAACTGGCCAGGCGTGCTTGAGTTAGGCAAAGATTTTGACTGCAAGCAACTGGCCGTGATTGATGCCTGTGATCAGGTCAGGGCCAAGACTGCCATGGCGGCCTGGGCCATCAGAAACAGGGCCCGGCTGATCAGCGTGGGCGCCGCGGGCGGCAAGCGGCTTGCCCACCGCGTGGATATCGAAGACTTATCGCTTGTTACTCATGATCCGCTGCTGGCGCAGATGCGTTATCGGCTGCGCAAGGAGCACGGCGCGGCACGTCACGGTGCAATCGGTGTGCCCTGTGTGTTCAGCCGGGAGGCGGTGCTGCAGCCAGTGGCCGTGAATGCGTCGGTGCTGCGGGATCACACCACGCCAGAGGATTTTGATCCGCAAGGCCCGGCAGGCCAGAGCGATGGAAGCCTCAACTGCCATGGCTACGGATCGGTGGTGAGTGTCACCTCGACCTTCGGCCTGTGCGCTGCCGGATGGATGCTCAGCGAAATTGCCGACGGGCCCGGCAAGACCCAGGGGAAAAAGACGCTATAATTTTAGGTTGTGCTGCGCACGAGCGCAGCACAACCCAGGCGAAATTTTGGGACCTTAGCTCAGCTGGTAGAGCAGCGGACTTTTAATCCGTTTGTCGTGGGTTCGACCCCCGCAGGTCCCACCATCTATTGAGTGGCGCAGATTTCTTTATGGGGGTTCTTAGCTCAGCTGGTAGAGCAGCGGACTCTTAATCCGTCGGTCGCGAGTTCGAATCTCGCAGAACCCACCACCCATAGGCCGCACCGGCGCTACAAAGCACGCTACAAATACAGTAGCTATGCTGCTACAAAATAAGTAGCAATCATCGTGGTTGTAGGCAATCTGTAGGCAACTTGCCCGAATACAGCACCAGTACCAGACGAAAGAAAACCCAGCGGGTTAAGGCTAGGTCTGTCGCCGGACTGTGAACCAACTCACACGGTCACTCTGGTGCCGCGTTGGATTGCACCCCGGCTTTGCTGGGTCGACCGCGTCCACGTTTCGGCTCACCTGTCAGCAGATTGCGGAAAGCCATGTACTTGTCATCGCATCTGGCTTCCCATGATGCGTTTGCAATGCGACTCCATTCGTGTGTACCGCGCCGGATGATTTCAGCAAGCTCCTTTGTCTTCTTGTAAATGTCGGCAGCACGATAACCGTCACGCCCTTGCGATGCTAGTTCACGACGCAAGAACCAATAGTCTCCATTTACCCATATGCTTTTTGGACCTTTGATGCCATCGGGACGGCAACGGCGCATCCAGTAGGAGAACTTCCCGACTTCATACGAAATGCGTCTATCGCCTATCGGCCACTTGAAGCCGTCAGGTATAAGCCCCTCGGCGCGTAGCTGTTCAGCGGTTCCTTGATAATCGGTGTAGGCCCTTGGATGTATGGAAATAAGAAGGTCAGACGCGAGAATGGCTGATGCGTCGGGGTATGTGATGGCCATGATTCAAGCCCTCCCTTGAGGGGCTTCGGTGCAGGCCTGCTTGAGCATCGCAGACGCCCGTACAGCCTTCACCATCGCGGCGTGAATATGTCCGGGTGCGTAGTCTTGCCGGATGTGCCACAGCGCCAGGCTTAGAGTGTTTTCAATGGCTTGTTGCCGGGCAATGGGGTTGCCCGTGGTGGGCGTGCTGGGTGATGTGACCGTGGTCATGGTTTTGACTCCTATACGAGACTGAAAACCACTTGCACCGTTTTCAAGCGGTACAGGTGGACGGGATGTTGAAAACATGGGTATAGCCATGCGGCCAGCCTTACGGACAAGCCCATCCCGTCCGTAAACCGAAGTGTCGGGACGTGAAAAAACCTCGCTGTCGGGGAGGTTGCCCGCTATACCAATGGTGTTTTCAAGCACCTGAACCCACTCTACCACAGCGCCGCGATTTATGGTCAGTGGCTTTTCATTTGATCCCCGCTAAGTTAAGCCCACCAGCGCCTTTATAGCCTTTGGTGCCCAGTCTTGGATACTTGCTTTTTTCATTGATGCCTACCAGATTTAAGCCAGTGGAATGCACAACGCTACGCCCTTCGAGCCACGCCCGCACATGGATCCGAGACACAATGACGCGGCGACCGTCTTGGCGGTAGGGAATGTCCTTGTTTTTCAGCCACGACACCTGAGATACACCCCTGGTGTAGCCCGTGAGTAGGTGCAGCTCTATGCCGTCCAAGTATTCGGGAGGGAGTGTATTCATGTTGGAAAGTTGGCTGGTCAGAGCATAGAGTATTGGCGTAATCGCAATTTGTAAGTAGATTTCCAAAATGCTGCGCCAGCACCAGTCAAAAAAACCCAGCGGGTTAAGGCTGGGTGTAATCCCTTTCGGGCCACGCTCAGGGAGGTGAAGCGCAGGGGCGTTAAGCCCACGGGTACTGTAGCACCATGCCACCAGTCCCAGCCAACACAAAACCCGCACGCAGCGGGCTCTGTTTCCAAAAATTCAGCAGTACAGCAAACGCCAGCATTGCCGCATCGTCTGCCAAATTCAGCATGGCATAGACGGCCCATTGGTAAACGTTCATTGCCGATGTGGGCGGCAAACTTCCCTAACTTTTGCTATTTTTTTTGAATCCCGCTACGATGACTTGGACAATAACCAAGTATTCAAAGGGAGGAGCCCCATGCGTAATACGTTCAGACTGCTTTGCTTGATAACCGCGTTCTTCGCGTTCGAAGCACACGCTATGACTTATTTCCTGGTGCAAGACCTTGGCGCCCGTGGAAACATGCGCTACTGCAAATACAACAACGGGAAGATTTACACAGTCAACGCGGTGGAGTTGTGTCAAATGTCAGTTGAAGACGGTGGCTTTTCGAACGGGCACGCCATGGGTTTCCTTGCCGGAGAATACCAAGACGGAATGACAAAGGTATGTGTCTATGATGTTCTTGGAGCCAAGAAGGCGCTCAGGCTGAATAGCGTTGCGCTCTGTCCGCTAAATTCAAACTTTTGATTAGCAAATAAGGCGTGAACTCGCCATGCATGGACGTGGCGCGTGCTGACATTCAGTAGTTCGGCAGCGTCGGCTTGTGAAGTCTGCAAATTTGCAGAGTTATCAGTGGGTCTATGCGCTGGCATATTCGCCAGCTTCGCCGCGACCATTCCGCGCTGTGATTCGTTCAGGTGCCGACGGGGTCTCTCCCCTAGTTGCTCGATTTGCGCGGATTCACTTTTCTTCAGTTACAAAGATAGCCATTCCACTTGCCTTTTTGCCCGTTTGGGCATTCATGGCACCAGTGGCGATGAAAGGTGCGCCACGCTGGGCAAATGGGACTACGACAACACCGGAAGAACCGACATAGAAATCGCCGACGCCATCCAATAAAACACCGTTGGCACCAACTTTTGCAGCTTCTTGCTTGAGATTCGCAATAGAGGTGTTCATCAAGTCTTGCTTGGACATGAAGGCATGTGCGGCATCGGCAGAAACAATTGCGATGTCTTCATATTTTGCTGGGGGCTTGGTGTAAAGCTTGACTTGGTCTGCGGTTGTCGGTGTCCTGATTTTCCCGACTATGAGTGAGGTCTCGTCCGTGACCGCGCAGCCACCGATAGCAAACATCGCCAGCAGCAGAGCAAGAAGACTCGATATTTTTTTCATGTCATTCTCCTATCGCCCGGTGACTGCGCCGGGCTTCGCATGACGCGGTCTGCCTCAAGTGCAAACATACGCCAGACAAAATAATAACCCCCACGGGGCGAGTTTTGATGTTCAATTGCATTTTTACAATGAATCGGCGTTGCACCGTTCACATATGACAGAAGACCAAGTGATTCGCACAGCACTTACCGGGGCCTCAGCCCCGATAGTTGCGTTACTGATTCAGAAGGCCAAGGCCCACTTGAGCGCCGCCAGGGATAAGGAAGGGCGAGGCTTGACGGAGCGCCTCTGCTATCGCCTCGGCAGATTCTGGGCGAGAGCTTAAAAGTCCGCGTAGTAGTGACTGAACCGGCGGCGTGTAGGCAGCAGCCCCGCCAAGTAGCCCAACAGGAATAGCCGGGTGCAATAAACCCGAGTTGAGCGCCCCAATCCCCATAAGCAAGCGCCCCGCCGTGCCGCTGTCTGCAATCTTCCCGCCCATCTGAGACTTAGCAGCGCCGCTAAGGTCTTGCATCAGAGCATTGCCTTCAGCGAATCGAGCTTTATCCTTGGACTTGTCCATTACCCTGACAGCGCTTTGAAGTTGTGCGGGAGTGAACACACCGTCATCAGCGCCGACCTTAGCAGCAGCGTTTTGCACCCGCTTGAAGTTGGCCCAGCCGGTATTGATTGCGCTCAGTTCGTCAGCGTATTGCGGATTGCTGCGCGTAACCAGGCCACGCAGTTGTGATTGCACCTCTTTGTAGGCATCGCCCAACAATCGAGCATCAGGGTCTTGCGACATTCCAAACCGCTTGATTTCGTTACCAAGGAATGACTCTGTGTCTTTCAGCGTCTGCCCCGTCATGCTGTTTTGGCCTTGGAACTTATCCAGCACTCGCGTTTGTAGCGTCTTGTCGAACAGTGCCGAATACTTGGGGTCAAGTGCGCCGCTTTGAACTGATGAGCGAAGGTTATTCAATCCGGTAGCAAACTGGTCGTCTGCCTGCGTGGTTAATTTTGGTAGCAGCTGGTCATAAGCCGCGCCAAGTCTGGACCCGGTGTACTCTACCGCGCTGCCGCCGAGTGGGACATTCTTAGGCAGCGTCTCGCCGATAGGAGCCAGGGCCCGATTGAAAGCGGCTGTATTCAGTTGGTCGTTAGCCCGTTGCCGTGCTGCCGTGATTGCGTCCCCCACGATAGGCAGGCTCTGCGCCTTTTCTTCCAGCGAGTTAGCCCACCCGCCAAGGGTCTGCCCGACGGTTGGCTGTATGCTCTCGCTCTTCAAGAGATTGAGGTTAGGGTTCATTGATGCGTTCGGGCTGATGACGCGCGAAATGCCATTCGCAACCCCAGAAAGAGCGCCACCGGTTGCCGCGCCGATTCCAACCTGCTTCCCCTTTTCGTTCCAGAAGTTACCGCCATCGTTAACAGTACTGAGCGCCCCACCTACGCCACCAGCAAGAACGCCAGCGCCGATCCTTCCCAGCGCAGTTGCTGCCGCAGGAACCTTGCTCATTGCAGCAAGATTCATCGGACTGGCAACGTTCCCGGCAAACCGGTATCCATCAAAGCCAGATTCACCAGCGGCAGCACGTTGCGCCTGATATGCCGCCTCCTGCT
>JAHFQQ010000138.1 GCA_023259235.1 Polaromonas sp.
ATCTCGCCCGCCGGCGCGATTGCGGAGAAATCGCCTGCCGGCCAGTGGCTGCTGAAGAACGGCGTGGCCAAGGCCGACTTCAACAGCTACGGCTCGCGCCGCGGCAACCACGACGTGATGATGCGCGGCACCTTTGCCAATGTGCGCATCAAGAACCTGATGGTGCCGCCCGGCCCCGACGGCTCGCGCGAGGAGGGCGGCGTGACGCTGTTCCAGCCCGACGGCGCCAAGATGTTCATCTACGACGCGGCCATGATCTACATGGCGGCCGGCGTGCCGACCGTGGTGTTCGCGGGCGAGGAATACGGCAACGGCTCGAGCCGCGACTGGGCCGCCAAGGGCACGCAGCTGCTCGGCATCAAGGCGGTGGTGGCCAGGAGCTTCGAGCGCATCCACCGCAGCAACCTGGTCGGCATGGGCGTGCTGCCGCTGCAGTTCAAGGGCGCGGACTCGTGGCAGTCGCTCGGGCTGACCGGCAACGAAACCATCACCATCATCCCGCACCCTGACCTCAAACCGCAAAGCGATGCACGGCTGGTGATCACGCGCAGCGACGGCAGCAAGACGGAAGCCACCTTGACGCTACGCATCGACACGCCAATTGAGGTGGACTACTACCGCAACGGCGGTATCTTGCCGTTTGTGCTGAGGCAATTGCTGGACGCCTGAAGTGGCAGCAGAGCAATTTTCCGCCGGGCCGCCCCAAGGGAAATTGGCCCCCTCGGGGGGCAGTGAGCCACACACAGTGAGCGAGCGTGGGGGCCATACCCAGCAAGCGGTGATTGCCGGTGGCGGCATTGGCGGGCTGGCGGCGGCATTGGCCATGTCGCGCGCGGGCTGGGAGGTGCGGCTGTTTGAACGGGCCGCCGCCTTCAGCGAGGTGGGCGCCGGAATTCAGCTTGGCCCCAATGTTGTCAGAGTGCTGCACGGCTGGGGGCTGGCGGCCGCGCTGGATGCGGTGGCGGTCTTTCCGCAGCGGCTGCAGGTGCGCGACGCGGCATCGGGCCAGCTTCTGGCAGAGCTGCCCCTGGGTGATGCGATGCTGCGGCGCTACGGCGCGCCGTATCTCACGGTGCACCGCGCCGACTTGCAGGCACTGCTTCTTCGGGCCGTGCAGCAGCATACCGACGTGAGGCTTCATCTGGAGCGGCCCCTGCGCTCGTTCGGGCAGACCGCGCAGGCCGTCATGGTGCAGGCGGATGGCGGCCCCGAAATCGAATGCGACGCACTGATCGGTGCCGATGGCCTGTGGAGCAGCGTGCGCCAGCAGTTGCTGGGTGACGGGTTACCAGCGCGCACCGGCCACGTGGCGTTCCGGGCCATGGCGTTGCAGTCCATGCTGCCGGAGTCGCTCAGAAGCCAGCAGATCACGGTCTGGCTGGGCCCGCGCATGCACGTGGTGCAGTACCCGGTGTGCGCTGGCGAGTGGCTCAACGTGGTGGCGATTGTGCAAGGCCAGGCAACAGGCGAGGAAGACCCATGGAACCACGGCGTGAGCGCCTCCGATCTGGATGAGCTGGCCAGGGTGCTGGTCGGCAGCTGCACCGGGTTGAGGGATTTGCTGCATGCCCTTGGCGGCTGGCAGAGGTGGGCGCTGCATGATCGCCGTCCGATGCAGGGAACGAACCAGCATGCGGTGGGCCGTGTTGCCCTGCTGGGCGATGCCGCACACCCGATGCGGCCGTACCTGGCGCAAGGCGCGGGCATGGCGATTGAAGACGCCGCGGGCCTGGGTCATGCCCTGGCTCACGCGCTGGACCCGGCCTTCGATGTGCCGCTGATGCTGCAGCGCTATGCGCTCAGCCGCTGGCAGCGCAACGCCAGGGTGCAGGCGCGGGCGTTGCGCAACGGCCAGATATTTCATGCCGACGGACTGCTGCGCTGGGGCCGCGACGTCGCACTGCGGCTGCTGGGGGAAAAGCTGCTCGACTTGCCGTGGCTGTATGGCGCAGCCCCCATAGTCTCGTAGCTTGCTATTTATTTAGTAGCGTGCTAATTAGCAGGCATATGGGCTGATGGCACTTTGTTCATAAATTTGTGCGTAGTCTCCAGATTTTCGGAAACAGCACCACATCGAGTATCTTGCGCAGGTAGCTCGCGCTGCAGGTGCAGCCGGTGCCGCGGGACGTGCTAAGCAATACGCGGGCGGGCAGGGCGCATCGACATGCGCGCAGGCGGTATCGCCCGGAAAGACCGTCGCCCATTCATCGCCTGGCGGCGAGATATCCTGGATTTTCAGGGGTCTGGCGGTGTTGTGGCGAACGCCTGAAGGTGGGCTGCGGGCTGCCACGGCGTAAAGGCAGCACCGTTGAAAATGCTATGGTGTCGGCTATTTCCTGCAAGTGCTGAAGATTGTTCAAACCAAAAAAATGGTTGCGATCCAGTCCATTTTCGCCTTGACGGGCAACCCGGCGGGCTACCATGCCAGCCATTTTGAAGACGTGAAGGAGCACCATGACAGCAAACGATCGCGCGAACGGCGGCATTGCGCTCGTGACCGGCGCGGGTAGCGGCATTGGCAAGGCGGTTGCGCTGGCGTTGCTGCAGGGCGGCTGGCGCGTGGCGCTGGCTGGTCGCCGGATTGAGCCGCTCGATGAAGTCGCCAGGTCAGCGGGCGCCGGGCGCGCATTGCCCGTGGCCACCGATGTGAGCCGGCCCGAGTCGGTGGCCGCTCTCTTTGCCAGAATCAATGAGGTGTTTGGGCGTATTGACCTGCTGTTCAATAACGCCGGCGTCAGCGGCATTGGCACCGGCTTTGAGGACATCGCTTTCGAGACCTGGCAAAACGTCGTCGATACCAACCTGACGGGCTCCTTTCTTTGCGCCCAGGGCGCCTTCAAAATGATGAAAGACCAGCAGCCGCAGGGTGGCCGCATCATCAACAACGGTTCCATTTCGGCCCACGCGCCGCGGCCCAACTCGGCCCCCTACACGGCGACCAAGCACGCCATCACGGGCCTGACCAAATCGATTTCCCTGGATGGCCGCAAGTACAACATTGCCTGCGGGCAGATTGACATTGGCAACGCGCTGACCGAACTCGCGGCGCCGATGAGGCGCGGCGTACCCCAGGCCAACGGCGAGATTGCCGTCGAGCCGATGATGGACGTGCGTGAAGTGGCCGACGCAGTGCTGCACATGGCGGCGCTGCCGTTGTCCACCAACGTGCAGTTCATGACCATCATGGCGACGAAGATGCCGTTTGTCGGGCGTGGCTAGTCGCTATGCCAGCTCGCTGGCGGCCGGCAGCGCGATATTTTCCTCGGGCGTACCGAGCCGCGTGAGGCCGGTCGGGATACTGGCATCTGCCGCGAATGGTCTGGATAGCCTCGGCAAGGCAAACCTTACCCATTTTCACGGGAGGAATGAAAAATGTTGTGGCACTCGTGAATGAAGAGTCTCTTTTGATGGATTGGAAGTGGGCGCCCAGGCAAGACGTTCACCCATACGGGGCTCGTCCTGACTTGCGCAGCGAGTTCAGTCTGCTTGCCGCCTAGAAAAAGCCGAGCTTGTCGGGTGAATAGCTGACCAGCAGGTTTTTGGTTTGCTGGTAGTGGTCGAGCATCATCTTGTGCGTTTCACGGCCAATGCCAGACTCCTTGTAGCCGCCGAAGGCGGCATGAGCCGCGTAGTCGTGGTAGCAGTTGGTCCAGACGCGGCCGGCCTGAATGCTGCGGCCCAGGCGATAGGCCGTGCTGCCATCGCGTGTCCATACGCCGGCGCCCAGGCCATACGGGGTGTCGTTGGCAATTGCCAGCGCTTCGGCCTCATCCTTGAAAGTGGTCACGGCCAGTACCGGGCCGAAAATTTCCTCCTGGAAAATGCGCATTTTGTTGTGGCCCTTGAACAGCGTCGGCTGAATGTAGTAGCCAGCTGCCAACTCACCAGTCAGTTGGGCACGCTCGCCGCCAATCAGCACTTGCGCGCCTTCTTCCTTGCCAATCGCCAGGTAGGACTGAATCTTGTCCATCTGCATCTGGGAAGCCTGGGCGCCCATCATGCTGTCGGTATCAAGCGGGCTGCCTTGCTTGATGGCTTTGACGCGTGCCAGCACTCGTGCCATGAACTGGTCGTAGATCGATTCCTGAATCAATGCGCGCGACGGACAGGTGCAGACTTCCCCCTGATTGAAAGCGAACAGCACCAATCCTTCAATTGCCTTGTCGAAAAAGGCATCGTCTGCATCGGCAATGTCGGCAAAAAAGATGTTGGGCGATTTGCCACCCAGCTCCAGGGAGGCTGGAATCAGGTTCGTTGCAGCGGCCTGGGCGATCAGGCGGCCAGTGACGGTGGAGCCGGTAAATGCAATCTTGGCAATGCGTTTGCTGTTGGCCAGAGCCATGCCGGCCTCGCGGCCATAGCCATTGACGATGTTGAGCACGCCCGGCGGCAGCAGATCAGCAATCAGTTCCATCAGCACCAGAATCGAGATGGGCGTGGATTCGGCGGGCTTGAGCACCACACAGTTGCCCGCGGCCAGCGCCGGTGCCAGTTTCCAGGCTGCCATCAGGATGGGAAAGTTCCACGGGATGATCTGGCCGACCACGCCGAGCGGTTCATGAAAGTGGTAGGCAATGGTGTTGCCGTTGATTTCGCTCAGGCTGCCTTCCTGGGCACGAAGGCAACCTGCAAAGTAGCGAAAGTGGTCCACTGTCAGCGGAATGTCGGCATTGAGGGTTTCGCGAATTGCCTTGCCGTTATCGACGGTTTCAGCGTAGGCCAGCATTTCAAGGTTTTGTTCAATGCGGTCAGCAATTTTGAGCAGCACGTTCGCGCGGTCAGCGGCCGGCGTTTGGCCCCACTGCGGCGCTGCTGCGTGGGCGGCGTCGAGCGCCAGTTCGATGTCTTGCGCGGTCGAGCGAGCCGCCCGGGTGTAAGGTTTGCCGGTGATCGGCGTGATGACATCGAAATACTCGCCTTTGACGGGCGCGACGAATTTGCCGCCGATGAAGTTGTCATAGTGGGGCTTGTAAGTGACTTTGGCACCAGCGGCACCGGGGGTGGCGTACAGCATGTTTTTGTCTCCAGTAGGTTGAACAGGTTGGGATGAATCCGTCCACCTGAGCGGTGGTGTGGTTTCACGGCACCATGGTTGCAGGGAATGTGCCAGGCGGCAGATTCAACCTGAAATCCTCAATAACCGTGGAAAACGGGTTGGCCGTGGGGTCGACGGAGGCCAGATTGGTGCAGAAACTGCGCCAGTCCATGTCACAGACTGTGTCAAAACGGTACGGGGTGACGCATTTTCCTGCTCAAACAGCGGGCGCCATGGGCGCACAATGTAAACAATGCCGCCACTGCAGGTGCAGCAATGACGGAGATGGCGCACCCATCCCGCGCGCCGAATTATCAGGAGACAAACGGCCATGCCCCCGAAAGCCCTTCAGGAGAGAACAGCGCCCAATCTGCTGCGCGAAGCGCGCCGCCAGTTGTTGAGTGGTGGTAGCGTGCCGACCGATCTGATTGGGCCTGATCTGGCCCGCTCATGGCAGCGTAGTTGGGGAGCCGGGCTGCAGCCTTGCGGTCAGATGCCGGGCGCTCCACACGCGTCGGGCGCTCAACTGGCGCGTGCGCTGGAGCGCCAGCGCGAGTTGGTCGCACATGCCCGGCCCGTCATGGAATTCATGTTCGACCAGACCCGCGAATCCGGCTGCATGGTTATCCTGGCCGGCGCTGATGGCATGCTCCTGCACGCCTTTGGCGACTCCCAGTTTGTCAATCGGGCTGAGCGCGTGGCGCTGCGACCAGGGGCCACCTGGCACGAGCAATACCGGGGCACCAATGCGATCGGCACCGCGCTGACCGACGAACTGGCCGTGGTCGTGCATGCCGATGAGCATTACCTGGAGCGCAATGGTTTTCTGACCTGTTCGGCCGCGCCCATTCACGACCCCAGTGGCCGTCTGCTGGGTGCGCTGGACGTGTCGGGTGACCACCGTGGCTATCACCACCACACGCTGGGCCTGGTGCGTTCGGCGGTGCGGATGATCGAGCACCGGCTGTTCGACACCCGTCACGATTTGCGCCAGTGGGGCGGTCTGCGGCTGCGTTTTCATTCGCAACCCGAAGGCCTGGGAACCGTCACCGAAGGCCTGCTGGCCGTGCGCGAAGACGGCCTGCTGGCGGGAGCCAATGCCACCGCGCTGGAACTGCTCGGTCTGCGCTGGCCGGATCTGGCGCAGACCCGGCTGGACACCCTACTGGCCGAGTCGCTTGACCAACTGATGGAATGGTGCCAGCGCTCGTCTCATATTCCGCGCGTGGTGCACACGGTTTCGGGGCATGCCGTTTGGGTGCGGGTGGAAGCCGGCCGGCCGGCACACCTCTTCCTCCGCGATCCAGTGGCTGCAGCGGCAGTGCCGCTTGCTGAACCGGCTGATGCGCTGGCCGCGCTGGAAACGGGCGATGCGGCGATGCAGGCCGTCTTTGTGCGGGCTCGCAAGGTTGTAGGCAAGCCGATTGCATTGCTGCTGCAGGGGGAATCGGGCGTTGGGAAAGAGGTGTTTGCGCGTGCCCTTCACGCCAGCGGGCCGCGCCAGACACAACCGTTTGTGGCCGTCAACTGCGCGGCTTTGCCAGAAAACTTGATAGAAGCTGAGCTCTTTGGCTATTTGGGCGGCGCTTTCACGGGGTCCCGGCGCGAGGGCGCGCCGGGACGTATCCGGGAAGCGCACCTTGGCACGCTGTTTCTTGACGAAATTGGCGACATGCCATTGTCTTTGCAAGCGCGGCTACTGCGCGTACTGCAGGACCGTCAGGTGGTGCCGCTGGGCGGCGGCCAGCCCGTAGCAGTTGATTTTGCGCTGGTGTGCGCCACCCATCGCGATCTGATGGCCGAGATCAAGGTAGGCCGCTTTCGTGAAGACCTGTACTACCGGCTCAACGGCCTGACGCTGCAGCTGCCTGCGCTGCGCGAGCGAACGGATCTGGCCCAGATGCTGGCGCGTGAGCTGCAGCGTCTGGAGCCCGGGCGCGGAGTGACCGTCGCCCAGGATTTATTGCAGGCCCTTCTCTGCTACCGCTGGCCCGGCAATCTGCGCCAACTGGCCAACGCCCTGCGCACCGCCTGCGCTTTGCTGGACCCGCACGAAACCGTGATTGGCTGGAACCACCTGCCCGATGATCTGGCCGGCGCGCTGCAAGCACCAGATGCAGCAGCCGACTGCCTGGGCGAATCCGCGGAGGGTGCCGTACCGGACCTGCGAACTGTCTCGCGCCAGGCCATCAACCGCACTCTGAACGCTTGCCAGGGCAATCTGTCCGAAGCGGCCCGCAGCCTGGGAATCAGCCGCAATACACTTTACCGCAAGCTGCGTGGTTGAGCGCTTATCACGAGGCTGGCCGGGTCTTGGCGCAGGCTGAGATCATTGACGCCCGAGCAAAAGGTACTCCATGAGCACTTTTTGCACGTGCATGCGGTTCTCGGCTTCGTCCCAAACCACCGACTGCGGCCCATCAATCACTTCTGCCTCGACCTCTTCGCCACGGTGCGCCGGCAGGCAATGCATGAAGAGGGCGTCGGGTTTGGCGGCGCGCATCATCTCGCTGTCGACGCACCAGTCGGCAAAGGCCTTTTTGCGCGCTTCATTCTCGGCTTCATAGCCCATGCTGGTCCACACATCGCTGGTCACAAGGTCGGCGCCGGCGCATGCCTGCATCGGATCCTTGAATACATGGTAGCTCTCGGCCGAGCGAATGCCGGCGACCGATTGATCGACCTCGTAGCCGCCGGGCGTGCTCAGGTGCACTTTGAAACCGAGGATTTCGCTGGCCTGCAGCCAGGTGTTGGCCATGTTGTTGCCGTCGCCGACCCAAGCGACGGTTTTGCCCGCGATGGAGCCACGGTGCTCGATGTAGGTGAAGATGTCGGCCAAAATCTGGCAGGGGTGAAATTCGTTGGTCAGGCCATTGATGACCGGCACGCGCGAGAACTCGGCAAAGCGCTCGATCTTGGTCTGCTCAAAGGTGCGGATCATCACTAGATCGACCATGCGGCTGATGACCCTGGCGCTGTCTTCAATCGGTTCGGCGCGGCCCAGTTGGGTGTCGCCCGTGGTGAGGTGTACCACGCTACCGCCAAGCTGGTACATGCCGGCTTCGAAACTCACTCGGGTACGGGTCGAGGCCTTCTCGAAAATCATGGCCAGCGTGCGGTCAGCCAGCGGCTGGTGCTTTTCGTAGGTCTTGAATTTCTTCTTGATGAGGGCGGCGCGCTCGAACAGCCAGGCGTACTCGCTGGCGCTCAGATCATTGAACTGCAGGTAATGTCTGATTGGTTTCAGGTCGCTGCTCATGCTGGCGCACCTTCCTGCAGCAACTGCTTGATCAGCGGGCACAAAATGGCCACGACTTCATCGGCCTCGGCCGGGGTCATGATGAGTGACGGCACCAGGCGGATCACGGTGTCGGCCGTAACGCTGATCAGCAGGCCGTTGTCGGCGGCGCGTTTGACCAGTTCGCCGCAAGGCTTGTCCAGCTCGACGCCGAGCATGAGGCCGCGGCCGCGGATTTCCTTCAAGCCCTTCACATTGGCGAGTTCCCGTGTCAGCGCGGCCCGCAGGTGGTCGCCCACCAGGGCGGCATTAGCTAGTAAACCGTCTTCTTCCATGATGCGTATGGTTTCCACGCCGGCGCGCATTGCCAGTGGGTTGCCGCCGAATGTGGTGCCGTGGTTGCCGGGGCCAAAGATATGGGCGGCCCTGGGGCCAGCCACTACCGCGCCCACGGGCACGCCCGAACCCAGCCCCTTGGCCAGCGGCATCACATCTGGTTTGATACCGGACCACTGATGCGCGAACCATTTGCCGGTGCGGCCCATGCCGCATTGCACCTCGTCGATCATGAGCAGCCAGTCGCGTTCGTCGCAAAGTGCGCGCGCCTGCCGTAAGTACTCGTCGCTCATGCTGTTGATGCCGCCTTCACCCTGAATGGCTTCAAGAAACAGCGCCACCACATTCGGATTGCCCGCGGTCGCGGCTTTCAGCGCCTCGATATTGTT
>JAHFQQ010000348.1 GCA_023259235.1 Polaromonas sp.
TTTTTCCAGAATCCGATTTCATAGCGCTGGGTGGTCTGGCCGTTGGCCTGCAAATGGCGGATGTAGTTGAACAGGTCAATCGTGCTCATGCGATCAGGATCGAGCAGCGCCACCGAGACCATCTCGGCGCTGAGCCCGGTAGGCCAACGAAGGCTCGGCTCGGTGCTGCGAGTTACCTTGGCGTCTTCCTCGATGCTGCCGGGAGCGCCCGTGGGGACGCTGAATTCAGTTCGGCTGGCATGCTCAAGCAGCCAGGCATCATCGGCAGTGAAGGCCGCTACCGGTGCCTGGGTGGTGGAAACGAGCAGGCCCTTGCTGTTGAATTCGAAAATCCGCACATCGTGCATTTCATTTTTAGGTGAGAGTTCCTTGACGTTGACCACGTAGGTGTTGTAGGTCTGCTTCTCCTTCAGCCAGGCGCCTGTCCGGCCCACGGTAATCCTGCCCCGGTAGCGTGCCTTGAGCAATTGCGCCGCCTGCTCGCTGGCGGGTGCCACGTAGTCTCCCATCAGGAAACTGAATACTGCAAAAAATGCACCCAGCGTCAGCAGCAGTTTTAGCGCGCGCCAGGGCCCCAGCCCGCTGGTGCGCAAAATCGTGTACTCGGAACTCTGGGCCAGACGGGTCATGACAAAAATGGTACCGATCAGCACCGAGATCGGCATGAGTTCGTATAGTCGATTGGGGATCAGCAGGGCGACATATAAAAGCGCATGCCTTAGCTGATAAATGTTGGCGTCGCCGCCCAGGCCGTTGCTCTTGCCGAGGTACTGCAATTCATCGGCCAGATCGAAAAAGAAGAACAGGGCCAGGAAGCCCAGGGCGACCAGCGAAATGGTGACCAGTACTTCGCGGTGAATCAGACGGCGTACGGTTTTCATGGCGCAGCGCCCTGATCGACGCGAACCGCAGGTGGCGGCCGACGCAGCCGCGAAGCTGGCCAGACAACCCAGTTGAAATGCCGTTTGGCAAGCCATCCCAGGCCCAGCAGCAGCGCACCACCATGCAGCGCCGCCAGCAGGCTGCCGAAGCTGATGAGGCCGGCAAAAATCCAGCTCTGTCCCAGATTGATGAAGTTGTTGTAAACCACAAATGTCAGCAAGATAAAAACCATGTTGCCACTGCGCCCGCCGCGCGGGTTTACGCTGGCCAATGCGACGGCCAGGACTACAAGGTTGATCGACGCCAGCGCCAGCCCGAGGCGCCACGCCAGTTCTCCTAGGTTGGCGCGGGTCGGGTCCCTGATCAGGGTTTGCAGCGACAAAAGCTTGGCCTGCGGCACGTTTTCAGTGAGCGAGACGGAACGGCCGGTTTTGGTGCCGTACTCTTCAAAATCGCTGATTTTGAGGGCTGATTGCCCGATCGTGTTTTCAAGCCGCTGTCCGTTTTCGAGCATCAGGAATTGAGCGTCTCCCCGGGTTTCAAGGCGGCCTGAGTGCGCCGTGGTGATGGCGCTTTTGCCCTTTTCGGTCGTGGCGATAAACACATTGTTGCTGGCTTGATTGCCGGTCAGATTACGGTCAATGAAAAACACCCGATTGCCGCTGGATGACTCCTGAAACTGGCCCGGCGCGATTCGGTCCAGATCGCTGCGTTGTTCATAGCGGCTTTGCATTTCGTCAGTTTGCTGATTGGCCCATGGCCAGACAAATAGCGCCATCAGGGCAATCACAACCAAAATTGGCCAGGCAAAGCGAAACAGCGGTGGCAGAAAGCTTGCCAATCCCTGGCCGCTGGTGAACCAGACCACCATTTCACTGTCGCGGTACATGCGCGACAAGGCACTGACCATGGCAATGAAAAGTGCCAGGGTGAGGATGGTCGACAATCGGCCCAAAACCGAGTAGGCCATGAAGAGCATGACGTCCTGCGGATTGATGGAGCCGCTCGAGGCCTGGCCCAGTGCGCGGATCAGTACGATGGTCATCACGATGGTGACGAGGATCACCAGGGTTGCCCCGAAACTGCGCGCCAGCTCCTTGCGAATCGAAGATTGGAATAACATTGGCCGAATAGCTGCCTTGACGGTTCTTTATTTGCTTTATCTGAACAACCCTGAATTATGGACTTTGAACTCAAGACATTGACCCTTTCGCGTATTTGCAGCGAAAAATGCGACGCACTGCTTGTGCTCATACCGCAGGATTTTCAGTCGGGCGACGACGCCTTGTCCGCGCTGGTCGCGCTGGCCCTCAAATCGGGTGACCTGGAGGCCAAAGCGGGCAAGCTGCTGAGCGCTTACCGCATGCCAGGCATTGCGGCCACGCGGGTATTGCTGGCCGGGGTTGGGGATGGAAGCCCAAAAAACACCCGGAGCGCCGTCACTGCCGCCATGGGCGCCCTGAAAGCCGGCAAAGCACGGCGTGCCGTGCTTTGCCTCAGTGCCTTGAGCAGCCAGCAACCCGATACCGTAAGGGCTGCCGTTGTGGCCTGTAGCGAGGCGGCCTATGCTTACGCTACTACCAAATCCAGGGCAAGCAGCGAAAAGCTGCAACAAGTCGTGATCGCTGTCAACCATGCCGGGACTGCGAAGGCGGCGTTCGACAAGGGTGCCGCGCTGGCCAACGGCATTGAGTTAGCCAGGGAATGGGCCAATCGTCCGGCTAACCATGCCACGCCGACCTTGCTGGCAGGTGCGGCCAGGGAACTTGGGAAGTT
>JAHFQQ010000139.1 GCA_023259235.1 Polaromonas sp.
AAAAACCGTTTACCTTAATCGTCATTTCATCCTCTCCTATGCGTGTTTGTGTAGTTCTTTTTAGGTTGGCGCTATCGCATAGTTGTGCTTCGTGAGCGTTCCAGTCGAATGACCGAACCTCATTTCCCCCAACTATCGTTCAACCCCACCGCCAGATTGAACACCGGCTTTGCTCCAGCATGGTCCACCCGATCCGCCACAAAGTAACCATGCCGCACAAACCGGGCCTTTGCCATCAACTCCAGTGCATTCAAAGTGCAATGCCCTCGGTCGCAATGTTGTGCAGCAGGTGCGGGTTTGAATAGCGCTCGGGGTGTGCCCACTCGCCTTCCCAGACGGGTAGGGGCTGGATGCGGATGCCAGTGTCCAGCAAAATGTCGTAAGCAATGTCGTTCATTGCCATTTTGGTTTTGATGAAATGACCGGGCTTGCCTTTGAGAATGATCGCGATGTCTGCGTCGCTCTCGTCCTGCGCGGTGCCAGGTGCACGGCTACCAAACAGAATGGCTTGCTGCGTGGAATAGGCTGCGGCCACGCACTCGACAAAAGCGCTTGTGGCTTTGATCGTGTTGGCGGAGAAGTGTACGGCAGTCATTGGGCAGGATGAATCGTTAA
Organism: Polaromonas sp.; assembly: GCA_023259235.1. GTDB lineage: Bacteria > Pseudomonadota > Gammaproteobacteria > Burkholderiales > Burkholderiaceae_C > Polaromonas. The sequence goes on from JAHFQQ010000139.1 coordinate 616, forward strand.
TTAAATTCCAGCGTTGGAGTCATTGTGCATCGAAGCTACTTTCCCCAGCTATTCTTCAACCCCACCGCCAGATTAAACACCGGTTTCCCCGCCGCATGATCCCCCCGTTACGCCACAAAGTAGCCATGCCGCTCAAACTGAAACTGCTCGCCCGCCTTGGCACTGGCCAGTGACGGCTCGACGATGGCGGTCACACGGATGCCAGGTTTTTGAACACCCGCTTCAACACCTTCGGCTGTTGCTCGGCAATGGTGATCAGCGTGCGCGCGGCGCCAGAGGGTTGTCGGCGGCCTTGTTCCCAGTCCTGCAGGGTGCGAACGGATACTCCCAGCAAGCTGGCAAATTCCAGCTGCGACAAGCCTGCTTTCACGCGGGCGATGGTAGCGGCGGGCACTTCGACGCTGGCAACCACTTTGCCTTTGCGAGCCTTCATTTGGCGCACCGAGAAAAGCAGCTCGGCACCGATGTCGCGTTTGGCGTCGCGGGCGAGCAATTGTTTTTCAGTCATGGGCATTTTTCAATCTCCTGCTTGAGTTGCTTCAACACATCCGCTGGCACGTTGTCACGGGCGCTTTTGGCGTAGATCAATAGCAGCCATATTTCGCCATTGGCCAGCCGGTTGAAATACACCACACGCACGCCACCGCGCTTTCCGGTGCCTTTGCGTGACCACCGCACTTTGCGTACACCACCTGATCCCGGCACCACATCACCTGCGTCGGGCGCATGGGCCAACCAGCTTGCAAATTCGCCTCTTTCGCCTTCATCCCAATAGTCTGGCCACAGACTTTGAAATAGCGGGGTTTCAATGACGGTCAGCATTGCGGATTGATTATACGGCTCTGCCGTAGGTTCGGCTTATTTCCACCAACTATCCTTCAACCCCACAGCCAGGTTAAACACCGGCCTAGTCCCTTGAACGTGATCCACCCGATCCGCCACAAAGTAGCCGTGCCGCTCAAACTGAAACTTGTCGTCCGGTTTGGCAATGGCCAGTGACGGCTCCACCACGGCCTGGATCACCTTGAGGCTGTTCGGGTTCAGGCTGGCCAAAAACTCCTTGCCGCCGGTATCGGGTTGCGCGTCAAGAAACAGGCGGTCGTACAGGCGCACTTCGGCCGGCGCGCCGTCGGCCACGGCAACCCAGGTGGTAGCGGCCTTCACTTTTACGCCACCGGTGCCGGTGATGATCCTGGTGTCTGGAAAAACTGTGATAAACATGCAATGTCGCTCAATGGGCGTCGGCCGAGCGCAGGTCTTTTTGTTCTTGTGTTTGCTTTGCAGCTTGCGCCAAGCGAACAAATTGCGAGCATTGCTCCACCCATTGCAGCCGTTGCAAAAGGCTCAGTTGCCCAAAGGCGCGCAGGCGCTCGTTGCTGACGTAATAGGTGCGTCGATCGCGAAGGGTACTGCGTTCGGTGGGCATCATGGTGTAGGTTGCTTACTCCGACTTCAGGCGCTGCAGGTGCGCAATGTCGGCCAGGTCAATGGGTCTGCCCGCACATTGTTTTAGCGCGATGAGGTCGTCAATATTGGCAAGCATAACGGGGACGCCAGCAACGTCGAGTTTCAGAGCACGTTCGCACATGCTTTGTGGGTCTACTGGCGGAAAGAGCAGCACATCCAGTGTGACACCTGAGAGTTCGTTGGTGCGCAGGGCAAAGGCCAGCAGATTGCGCTGCGCGTGCCAGTCTTTGAGGGTGTCGATTTGCGTCAAGGTGTGGAGCGGTACTGGCAAAACGGGCTGGAGCTTTAACTCCTGTGCCGCGTTCAGCAGGTGCTGCATGTTGTTGGGCGACACCACGACGCATACGTCAATGTCCATGGTGTTGCGTTCGACCCCGTGCAGCGCCACAGCCAGCCCGCCAATCAGCACGTAGTCCACTTGGTGGCGATGCAGTGCAGCAAAGAGGTCGAGGTAGAACATGGCACTGACGATTCTTCTTGCGGACGTTACTTGGCCCAACTGTCCTGCAACCCCACCGCCAGATTAAACACCGGCTTCCCTTGAACGTGATCCACCCGATCCGCCACAAAGTAGCCATGCCGCTCAAACTGAAACTTGTCATCCGCCTTTGCAGCGGCCAGTGACGGCTCCACAAACGCAGTCACTACTTTCAGGCTGTTGGGGTTCAGGCCTTCGATGAAGTCTTTTCCGCCCGTGTCGGGTTGGACCGAGGCAGTGAGGCAATGCATCAGGCCACCTTCTTCAAAGTCAGCTTCACGGTATAGCCCAGTTTTGCGGCAATGTTCACCAGTGCATCCAGCGTGAATTTGTGGGTGCGGTTTTTGATTAGATCGTTCATGCGCGGCTGGGTAATGCCTGCGCGCTTGGCTGCTTCGGCTTGTGTGATGCCGAGTTTGTCGATCACTTTGCGGATGTGGATGACCAGATCACCACGCAGCAACAGGTTTTGTGCTTCGGCTTCCGGGAAGCCCAGGTCGCGATAGACGTTGTTGCTGCCAACCACACTGTGAAGTTTTTCGGTCATGATTTCTTCCTTTTCAACAGGGTCGCATATTGGCTTTTGGCTGTGTCCAAATCAGGTTTCGCAGTTTTCGGTGTCTTTTTAATGAAGGCATGAAGCACGTAAACATAGTCTGAAAATTTGGCAACATAAATCACACGGTACTGGTTACCTTCGCGCACCCTGATCTCATAAGCACCAGCACCTACCGTAGGCATGGGCTTGAAGTCAGTGGGCATGAAGCCGGCTTGTACCAGTTGAAGCTCCTGACCAATCATCAGACGTGCATCCTGCGGAAAATCACGCACCGTGTTTAACGATGTTCCCAGCCACTCGATGCGTTTCATTTTATATCTGTTTTGATATTTTTACAAGACGGGAATACTTGGCATTGAGTTATTTTCCCCAGCTATCCTTCAACCCCACCGCCAGGTTAAAAACCAGTTTCCCCGCCGCATGATCCACCCGATCCGCCACAAAGTAGCCATGCCGCTCAAACTGAAACTTGTCATCCGCCTTGGCACTGGCCAGTGACGGCTCCACCACGGCCTGAATGACTTTCAGGCTGTTCGGGTTCAGGCTTGCCAAGAACTCCTTGCCGCCGGCATCGGGTTGCGCATCGAGAAACAGGCGGTCGTACAGGCGCACTTCGGCCGGTGTGCCGTCGGCTACGGCAACCCAGGTGATGACGCCCTTGACCTTGACGGCGTCGGAGCCGGGGGTGCCGCTCTTGGTGTCGGGCACCAGCGTGGCGTGCACCTCCAGCACCTTGCCGACGGCGTCTTTGATGCAGCCGGTGCATTCGATCACGTGGCCGTATTTCAGGCGCACTTTGTTGCCCGGAGTCATCGAGCCATCCGCCGTGCGCTGCGGCGGATAAAGGCGAAAGAACCCCTTTGGCGGGGTTTCTTCAAAGTCGCTGCGGTCGATCCACACTTCCTTGCCAATCTTGAAGTGGCGGCGGCCCAGCTCGGGCAGGTGCGGGTGCATGGGGGCCGAGCAGTCGTCGAGCGCGCCCGCGCCCATCACGGCATCCCAGTTAGTGAGCACCAGCTTGACGGGGTCCAGCACGGCCATGGCGCGCGGCGCTGACACGTCCAGCGTTTCACGCAGGCAGCCTTCCAGCGTGCTGTAGTCGATCCAGCTGTCGCTCTTGGTCACGCCGATGCGCTCGGCAAACAACTGGATCGCTTCGGGTGTGTAGCCGCGCCGGCGCAGGCCGACGATGGTTGGCATGCGCGGGTCGTCCCAGCCGCCCACCTTGTGGTCGTACACCAGCGCGGCGAGCTTGCGTTTGCTGGTGATCACGTAGGTCAGATTCAGACGCGCAAATTCATACTGGTGCGGGTGCGGTGCCTGCAGCAGGCCGCCTTCGCACAGGCGGTCAAGCAGCCAGTCGTAAAACGGGCGCTGGTCTTCAAACTCCAGCGTGCACAGGCTGTGGGTGATGTTTTCCAGCGCGTCCTCGATCGGGTGCGCAAAGGTGTACATCGGGTAGATGCACCATTTGTCGCCGGTGTTGTGGTGCGTGACACGGCGTATGCGGTAGATGGCCGGGTCGCGCAGGTTGATGTTGGGGCTGGCCATGTCGATCCGGGTGCGCAGCACCATGGCGCCGTCTTCATGCTTGCCGTCGCGCATTTCGCGAAAGCGCGCCAGGTTCTCGGCCGGCGTGCGGTTGCGAAACGGGCTGTTGATGCCGGGCTTGCCGAAGTCGCCACGATTCATGCGGATGCCCTCGGCGGACTGTTCGTCCACGTAGGCGTGGCCGGCCTGGATCAGGTATTCGGCTGCGCGGTACATGAAGTCGAAGTAGTCGCTGGCCTGGTACAGGTACGCGTTGCGCACGCCGTTGAAGGTGGCGGTCCAGTCGAAGCCGAGCCAGTGCACGATGTCGGTGATGGCGTCCACGTACTCCTGGTCTTCCTTCTCAGGGTTCGTGTCGTCAAAGCGCAGGTGGCACACGCCGCCATAATCGCGCGCCAGGCCGAAGTTCAGGCAGATGCTCTTGGCGTGGCCGATGTGCAGGTAGCCGTTGGGCTCGGGCGGAAAGCGCGTGCGGATTTTTGCCGGGTCGCTCTGGCCCTTGGCGTGGTGGTTTGCGTCGCCGGGGCTGCCGCCCCAGCGTCGGGCGGCGTAGGTGCCGGCAGCCAGATCGTGCTCGATGATCTGGCGCAGGAAGTTGCTGGGTTTGTGGTCGGTTGCTGTGGAGTCGATGGGGGTGGGTGAGCTCATCCGCCTGATTTTAGACGGGTACCAGCACCAGTTCGAAGGTGACAAGCACAGGATTGGCGCCGCGCCGCAGCCTGCCCTCTGCCATGGTGCCGGTAAAGTCCACCAGGGTCACGTCGATCTCGGCACGCGGCGCGCCATGCGGGTCTTCACGCACCCGGCCGGATCGGACCAGGAGCTCGGTCACAAATGGCTCGACGGTCCGGCCGTCTTCGAACACGGCGCCCACGGTGCTGCCGACCCCGCCCTGGATTGTTGCGTTGGCAATGCCGTGCTGCCGGCAGATGTCTTCGATGGCGGTGCAAACATCAGTATTTGGGCTGAGGCGGACCGCAAGCGAATCCGTGGCCGAAGGTTGGCTTGTTCGCAGTGCCGCAGGTTCGGGCTTGAACAGCGAAAAATTGGTTTCGGAGTCGGCATGGACGTGAAATCCGGCGCCGTCCAGGAGGCACGCCGAAGCACGCAGCGTCTGGGAAATGATGGCGGCGTCAGGCAGTACATGGCCGCAGCGGCGTGTGCCGTCGGCGGCTATCCATGTGGCATGGCAATGCAGCCAGGGCTGGCCATCGCGCTGCCCATAAGTGACCGTGGCGAACTCGAGTCTGACCGGCCCCGCGGCGTCAAAACGTTCGCTGAAGTACACCGCGTGATCAGGCGTTTTCGAGGTGGCGGGCATCACGTACGCAAACGGAAAGAACGCGCCTCCTTGCAGGTCGAGCACCGCGCTGGCGGCGCCATACGGTGTCAGCGCATCGGCCAGTGTCTCCATCAGGGAGCGGCCGGGCGCCAGCGCGAGTTCCACTCGCCGCGCAGCGGTCGGCACCACCTGCACGCGCTCTGCGGCGGCGTCGCCCGGGTGCAGGATGGTGCGCATGCGTTTCGTTATGCGGCAGCGCGTTTGCGAAGCGTTGGCAGGCCTACGCCAGCCGCATCAAAGCCGCCGTCCACCGCCAGGACCTGGCCGGTCACAAAGCTGGCGGCAGAACTGCAGAGAAAACCGGCGACCGAGGCGATTTCGTCGGTGGTGCCGTAGCGGTTCAGGGGAATCGCATCGTAGTAGTCGGAGCGGATGGCCACGCTGTGGACCAGTTTGGCCATCTCGGTATCGACTGGGCCCGGCGCAATGGCGTTCACGCGGATGCCGACATGACCCAGCTCAACCGCCTGTTGCTTGGTGAGGTGGATCAGTGCGGCCTTGCTGGTGCCGTAGGCAACGCGCAGCGTGCTGGCGCGCAGGCCCGAAATCGACGCGATATTGACAATGCTGCCGCCTCCGGTTTTGCACATGACCGGTGCAAAGGCCTGGGTACAAAGAAACGCACCGTCCAGGTTGGTCCCCAGCACATGGCGCCATTCTTCAAAAGAAGTTTCAGCAATCGGTTTGAACACCGCCACGCCGGCGTTGTTGACCAGGGCATCAACCCGGCCGAAAGCGCTGGTCACCTTCTTGACGGCGTCCTGCACCTGCTGCGGCTTGGACACGTCACAGTGCACGGCCAGTACGTGCTCCGGGTTATCGAGCCTGGCGACTGTTTTGGTCAGCGTGTCGCCGTCGATGTCGAGCAACACGACCCGGTGCCCGTGGGCCAGGAACCACTGGCCAATCGCCAGGCCGATACCGCGCGCGCCGCCGGTAACCACGGCCACGTGGATTGATGAACTGATGGATGTCATTGGAGGTACCTCAAAGTGTTGCGGACAGAGCCGGTTCGCTTCACCTGACTGCGGTCTGTGCTGCAAAGTTTTGGAATCCGGTCTGTCCCGCAGGGTTGCGTCAATTGATGGAAAGCGCCATCCTACTTCAAGTGTCAGGATTATTTTTGACCTGTGCCTGCAGCAAGGCCAATGCCCGACTGGCTTGCACCAAGCGGTTTCCAAGGGCGGCACTGCGCGCGGCGCCCATCCGGGATTTGATGGCTGCAATGCTGATCGATGCCACGGGGCTGCCGCCGGCATCGTGAACAACCACGCCGATCGCCCAGCTGTCTTCGATCACCAGTCCTGGCTGCACGCAGTAGCCCAGGCTGCGCGTCCCTTGAATCAGGCGTTTGATCGCTGCGTCGGTGCAACGGGGAAATCGCTCGGCCCGCAAGGCTGCGTTGCGCCTTAATACATCCTCAATCTCTTTGTCCAGGAAGGCGGCCAGCACGGCACAACTGCCGGCACCAACACCCATTGGCAATCGGTCACCGGCCTTGATGAGCTGGTTACGAATGGGAAAGTCGCCTTCGTCACGCGACAGGCAAATGCTCTCGTAGCCGTGCAGCACGCTGAAAAAAACGGTATCACCCGATTCAACCGCCAGCGCGCGCAGGGTGGGAGCGGCCAGACGCTGCAGTTCGTAGCTCGGTTCGGCGGCCAGCCCGACGGCGAATGCCTCGGGGCCCAGTCGGTAGCGGCCGGATGCGTGGTCGTGCAGCACAAATCCTTCATCGACCAGGGTGCGCGTCAGGCGAATCGCGGTTGCCTTGTTGAGATCGAGGCGACGACCGATTTCGCCCATCCGCAAACCGCCCGGCCCGATACGGGTAAGAAGGCGAAGTACCGACAGGCCCCGGCGCAAGGTCTGCGCACCGGCCATTTCTGTCTTCTCAGCGGGTTTGGCTAGCATGGCCATCTTCAGACTGGTTCATATTCTGGACCTGTTGATCGGTAATTACCCGAATTCATGTGATTACATAGTGGACCATTTTCTTCAAATTCAAATGGAAACTCAAGCTGGCTGGGTTGCCGTCCCCATAGAATTGATTTACGGGGACTCAACCCAGGACCATCAACTGGTTCATATATCAAACCTGTCACCACGCGCACACCATGAACACGCCACACATCATCGGCTGGGGCCACACCCCGTTCGGCAAACTCGACAACCTTGACCTCGAACAGCTCCTGCGTAATGCTGCACTGCCGGCCATCGCTAGCGCCGGGCTGGAACCCGCGGACATCGACGGCATCTTCATTGGCCACTTTAACGGCGGCTTTGTGCGCCAGGACTTCAGCGCCTCCCTTGCGGCGGTGGCCATTCCCGAGTTTCGTCACACGCCGGCGGTGCGGATGGAAAACGCCTGCGCCACCGGCTCGGCCGCCATCTGGGCCGCGCTCGATGCGCTGGCCAGTGGCCGGGTCAAGCGGGCGCTGGTGGTGGGCATGGAAAAAATGAATACCCTGCCCAACGTGCAAATCGGCGAGACGCTGCTGAAGTGTTCGTATGTCAAGGAAGAAGGCGAGACACCCGGCGGCTTTGCCGGCGTGTTCGGCCAGATCGCCGCCAGCTATTTCGGGCGCTTCGGCGACCAGTCCGACGCGCTGGCCGCAATTTCTGCGAAGAACCATGCCAACGGGGTGCATAACCCCTATGCCCACATGCGGCGCGACCTCGGCTTTGACTTCTGCCGCCAGCCCTCGGACAAAAACCCGTTCGTCGCTGGCCCACTCAAGCGCTCAGACTGCTCGCTGGTTTCCGACGGGGCTGCTGCGCTGGTGCTGTCCCGTGAGCCGGTGTCGGGCGCCGCGGTGCCCGCCGTGCGCTGGCGCTCGCGCACGCAGGTCAATGAATTTCTGCCGCTGTCGCGGCGCGATCCAACCCGTTTTGAAGGCACCGCGCTGGCCTGGAGCCGGGGCTTGAACGCCGCTGGCGTTTCGCTGGCCGACCTGCA
>JAHFQQ010000349.1 GCA_023259235.1 Polaromonas sp.
TGCGCTGATCAGCGGCTCCTCGTAGCGTGGCGGTGTGATTGCATCCGGCGCGAGGTCTCCAAGGACCACCAGGCGCTGCGCCATGATCGCCAGGCCCTCATAGGCCTGCCCGGGTTCCAGCTTGCCGGCCTGGCCGCGCCGGTCACCCGGTAGCGGCGGCAGCGGCTGCTGCCAGGCGGGGTGTCCGATCCACCCGCGATAGCGCGCCAGTTGCTCGCGCAGGCGCTCGTAGAGTGGCATCCGGGGCGCGGCCTCGCGCGCGGCTTCGCTCAGGCGGCGGGCCGCCAACGCGTCCCGAAGGTAGGCTCCGGGATCAAACGCCTCACGGCGCAGCGGCTTGAAATCGTGATGGGCCTGTCGCGGATCGATTCGCCCCGTGTGCAGGTCCGCCAGGTAGCGTTCCATGGCCGTTGTTAGCGCCGGTTCCAGACGCGCGATCGTGGCCGGCTGCGGCTGCGGCGGCGCGGCCTGCATGGCGTCCATGACGGCCTGCCGCAGCGCGCTGGCGTTGTAGTCCTGCGGCTCCAGACCGTGGGTCGCCGCAGCGCTGAGCAGCTCGACGGCCTGACGGGCCTGGGGACCGGGCCGTCCGCCGTCGAACCAGAGCAGGCCGTCCGCAGCCATCGAATTGCCGCAGCACAGCAACAGCGCAAGTGCCGCACCGCGCATGAACCCTGAAACCGGGTTTATTCTTCGCATCATTGCATTATCGACCGCAAAAAGCCCGCACCGGCCATGTCGGGTGGCCGGACTTGATCCGGTTCACGGTTGCACCCGGCCCCATTCCTGCTCATACGTTGTCACCAGCAGCTGATTGGACAGGCGGTTGACCTCGGCCGGCACGCGCACCATGTCTTTCGGAAAATCAAACAGCAGGGGCAGCGTTTGCGGGCTCAAAAAACGCAGGCCCTCGGGCAGCAGCGCAGGCATGTGCCAGGGCCGGTGGCTGGCAATGATGTAGCCCCACTCGCCAAAACTGGGCACGTTGGCGTGGTAGGGCGTAGCGAGCAGGCCCACTGATTCGATGGTGGCGGCCACCGTCCAGAAACTCTTGCGCGCCACCAGCGGCGAGGTGGTCTGCACCACGGCGTAGCCGCTGGCCGAGAGGCGCTGCGCCAGCAGAGCGTAAAAGCTGCTGGTGTAGAGCTTGCCGATCGAGAAATTGGTGGGGTCCGGGAAATCCACCACGATCACGTCAAACATTTCGTCACCGCTTTGCAGCCACTGAAAGGCATCGGTGTTGACGATGTGCAGTTTGGGCGATGAAAGCGCGCCCGCGTTCAGCCGCGCCATTGCCTTGTCGCGCGAAAACAGGCGTGTCATGTTCGGGTCCAGTTCCACCAGGGTGACGCCTTCCACGCTCGGGTACTTGAGGATTTCGCGCACTGCCATGCCGTCGCCGCCGCCCAGCACGGCCACGCGCCGCGGCGCGCCAAATGCGGCCATGGCGGGGTGCACCAGCGCTTCGTGGTAGCGGTATTCGTCGCGCTCGGCAAACTGCAGGTTGCCATTGAGAAACAGCCGGTAGCCGCCGTGACCGTTGGTCACGACAATGCGCTGGTAGGGCGAGGTGGCGGCCAGCACAATGTGGTCGTGGTAGAAATTGTCTTCAGTCAGCGTGGTGATCCGTCCGGCTGCCGCAAAGCCCGCCGCCAGCACCCCGGCGGTGAGCACGCAGGCCCCTGCGTGGGCCGCCCGGCGGCGCAATTCGTGCCTGAAGACCCACAGTGCCCAGGCGGCCACGGCCACGTTCATCAAGCCAAATAGCATTCCGGTGCGGATCAGCCCGAGCCGCGGCACCAGCAGCAGCGGAAACGCGATGGACACGGCCAGCGCGCCCAGGTAGTCAAATGTAAGCACCTGCGAGACCAGTTCCCTGAGTGCGACTTCGCGCTTTAGGATGCGCATCACCAGCGGAATCTCCAGCCCCACCAGCACGCCCACGCCAAACACCATGGCGTAAAGCAAAAAGCGGAATGCGCCCGGCATGAAGCCGTTGGCCATGAACAGGATTGCCGGCAGCAGGCCGCCAGCCAGGGCCACGAGCAGCTCGATCCGCAAAAAATGGGCCGGCAATTGCCGCTCGAAAAAGCGCGACAGCCACGAGCCCACGCCCATGGCAAAGAGATAGGTCCCGATGACGGTGGAGAACTGCAGCACCGAGTCGCCCAGCAGGTACGAGGCCAGCGTGCCCGCTGCCAGCTCGTACACCAGGCCGCAGGCAGCCACCACGAAGACGCTGGCCAGCAGCGTGACTTCGAGGGCTTGCGGGGCGCTCCGGGAGGCGCCCGGATTCAGGCGGTTACGCGAAAACAAACCGGCTTAGCCGTGAATCGCCGCTGCCACGATGATGCTGATGCCCAGGCTCATGGCCGCCACCACCAGCGCCAGCGCCACGTTCTGCTTCTCCACGATCTCATTCGACAAGTTGTAGGGCGTGATTTTGTCAACAATGACAAAACACAACCAGAACACCGCCACACCCAGCAGCGCAAACACCAGAGAAGCGATGATGCTGCCCGGTTTCAAAAGTTCAAACCCCATGGGACTCTCCTGTAAAAAAATCGGTGCTATCACTTGTGACCTCCGCTCCCTGAAAACCCGCCAAACGAGCCGCCCGAACTGCGCGAGCTGGACGACGTGCAGT
>JAHFQQ010000350.1 GCA_023259235.1 Polaromonas sp.
TTGCGGTAGTCGTAATCGCAGGCCAGGATTTTCGGCATCCATTGCGCGGCAATGTCGGGCTGCTCCAGCAGCGCCGGAACCACGGCCGAGGTCATCGTCACCGGGCAGCCGTGCGCGGCCTCCACCTGATTTTGCAAATAGCACTTGGCGGCCCGGGCCACCTGCGCACCGGCCTTGGGGTCGAGCCAATGAGACGCGTGCAATCCGTTTTGCAGCGAAATCTGCATCAGGCGATGGTAGGCCGGATGAAACCGCACTTCATCGATGCGGTGACCGTAGTTGTCATGGGTATGGAGCACGGGTTTGTTTTCGTTGGCCTGAAAACCCAACTCGATCAACTCCCGCGAACCGGTCATCTTGCCAAAAGCACTCAATTCTGTTTCCGCCCAGGCGGCCCCTTCGCGCAGCACCGCTTCGCGCAAGGCCTGGTCCTGTAGGTACAGGTTGTAGTCCCGCAAAGGCGGCGGCTGGTTTTCAACCTCGTGCGTTTCCGCCATGAACATGTTTCCCGTTCTGGTGTCCATCATCAACCAAGCCTCCTGAAAATGCTGCTCGCCATGCCAACCCCAACCATCAAGAGTTGTTTTTGTCAACCAACATATGAATGTTAATTCACACCATGATGCGAAGTAAACCATGCTTCACCGGACTTGTCAAGAACGGCGCTTGCCGGTGTAAAGCAATCCGGTGGAAGTTACACTTCGCAAAAAATGAACAGAGGTTAACGATCAATGGTTTACCGGCCGACCGAAAAAACGCAGGCGCGCAAGGCGGCGCTGAAAAAGCAACTGCTTGATGCGGCACTCCTGCTTGTTGCCACGGGAGGCTTTGGTGCGCTCACCATCCAGGCAGTGGCCCAGCAGGCGGGCATCGCTACTGGGGCGGTTTATAAACACTTTGAATCCAAGGCCCAACTGTGCGCGGAAGTTTTCCGCCTGGCTACCGAAAAAGAGGTCGCCATGGTACGCGAAACCGCTTTGCGTGAAGGTGCGCCCGCCACCCGTTTGCTGGACACCATCGAGACGTTTGCGAAGCGCGCGCTGCGCGGCCAGCGCCTGGCCTACGCACTTATTGCAGAACCGGTGGATAACCTGGTGGACGCTGAAAGGCTGCGATATCGCCAAGACTACGCTGACATTTTCAGGCAATTGGTGGAGCAGGGAATTGGCTCGGGGGATTTTGCGCCGCAAGTGTCAGCGGTAAGCGCCGCGGCACTGGTTGGGGCCATCACGGAATCGTTGGTGGGTCCGCTGTCCTGGCAAATGAATGCCCGGCCAAGCATGGAGCAGACCCGGCTGATCCGCTCGATCCAGGCCTTTTGCTTGCGCGCCGTGGCGATGAAAACACCGGACCATGAGAACTGGGTTGCGGATCCGTCAAAGGCATAATTAGCTACAAATAATGTAGCATACTATTCATATGGTAAAAGGGCTGGAAGCCTAAATCATTAAGAGAAATAAATTTTCGATGAATTTCCACCCAAACGCGATAAATTAGGCCTTATGCAAAAAATCCTGATTCTGGGCGGCAGTGGCTTCGTCGGCCAGCATGTTTGCGAAAAACTCAACGAACTCCCCTGCCGCGTGACCGTGGTCACGCGCCGCCGAAGCAACGCGAAGCACCTGCAGATGCTGCCACTGGTCGATATCATCGAAGTCGATCCACATGACAGTGCGTCGCTGGCGCCGCTGCTGGCCGGTCACGATGCCGCGGTCAACCTGATCGCCATCCTGCACGGCACCGAGTCCGAATTTGAAAAAGCTCATGTTCAGATGCCGCTGGACCTGGCGCGCGCCTGCGAAACCAGCGGCCTGCGCCGCATTGTCCATGTCAGCGCACTGGGCGCTTCGCTCGATTCGGCGTCCATGTACCAGCGCAGCAAGGCGCGCGGTGAAGCGGCTCTGCTCGGCACGGGGCTTGACGTCACGGTACTGCGGCCAAGCGTCATTTTTGGCGCCGAAGACAAATTTTTCAATACCTTCGCCCGGCTGCAGCGGATATTTCCAGTGATTCCACTGGCGGGCAGCCGGGCCCGTTTTCAACCGGTGTGGGTCGAGGATGTGGCTAAAGCCGTGGTGAACTGCCTGCAAGACCGGGACACCATCGGACAGATTTATGAAGCCTGCGGACCCGAGGTGTTCACGCTCGTACAGTTGGTGAAACTGGCTGGGCACTATGCCGGCATCAACCATGGCAAGGGCCGGGCAATCATCGAGCTGCCCGACGCGCTGGCGCGACTTCAGGCGTGGCTCATGGAATGGGCCCCCGGCGAGCCGGTGCTGAGCCGGGACAACCTCGCTGCCATGAAAACCGACAACGTCGCCAGCGGCATGCTGCCCGACCTGCAGACGCTGGGCATCACCCCAGCCGCGCTTGGAGCCATTGTGCCCTGCTACCTTGGCACGCGGGGCCTGCAAAGAGACCTTCTGGTCAGGCGCAAGACCGCCGGTCGATTCTGAAGGGCCCCCACGCTTGTCGCTGCGCGTACTGCGCTGCCCCCCGAGGGGGCTGAGCTTGCTTGGGGCGGCCCGGCGCGGCGCTTGATGGCCCCCACGCTGGTCGCTGCGCGCACTGCGCTGCCCCCCGAGGGGGCTGAGCTTGCTTGGGGCGGCCCGGCGCGGCGCTCGGTAGCCCCCACGCTTG
>JAHFQQ010000140.1 GCA_023259235.1 Polaromonas sp.
CTGTGCGACCTGAAGCCTTCCGGCAAATACCTGGCGGTGGATTTGCATCGCGCCGGCGGTATTCCGCAGGTCATGAAAATGCTGCTGGCCGCCGGACTTTTGCATGGCGACTGCCTGACCGTTTCCGGCCAGACCATTGCACAAACGCTCAAGGACATACCCGATACGCCGCGTGCCGACCAGGACGTGATTCGTCCCATGAGCCGGCCCATGTACGCCCAGGGACACCTGGCCATCCTCAAGGGCAACCTTTCACCGGAAGGTTGCGTCGCCAAGATTACCGGACTGAAAAATCCGGTCATGACAGGCCCGGCCCGCGTGTTCGATGACGAGCAGTCGGCACTGGCCGCAATCCTGGCCGGAAAAGTCAAGGCCGGCGATGTCATGGTCTTGCGCTACCTGGGTCCAAAGGGCGGCCCCGGCATGCCCGAAATGCTGGCCCCCACCGGCGCATTGGTCGGGGCCGGCCTGGGGGAAAGCGTCGGCCTGATTACCGACGGGCGCTTTTCCGGCGGCACCTGGGGCATGGTGGTCGGCCACGTCGCGCCTGAGGCGGCAGCAGGCGGCAACATCGCGTTTATCCACGAGGGCGACTCGATCACGATCGACGCCCACCAATTGCTGCTGCAACTCAATATCAGCGACGCCGAGCTGGCGAAACGCAAAGTCGGCTGGAAGGCGCCGGCGCCACGTTACAGGCGTGGCGTGCAGGCGAAGTTTGCCTTCAACGCGTCCAGCGCCAGCAAAGGCGCGGTGCTCGACGACTATTGAATCCTTGCGGGTCCTGCAACACCCTGCCCGTAAGTCAAAAGCTTCACGGGCTTCTACCTTGGTCTCAGCGGGCTTCGAAGGGCCCGCCAATAGCGTATTTCATTTCTTTCTCGGCAGCAGGCCCATGGCTGCACGCTGCTTGTCGATACGCGCCTGCTTGCGTTTGTCCATCTTTTCAACTTCCTTGCGCTTGGTGTAGCCAAAGGCGTCGGCCCAGGCCCACCATGCCACCGCCATGGCAAACGGTGACAGCACGACCCACCAGCTCCAGCTGGCGACCGGCCCGATCGCCAGGTATTTCAGAACCAGGGCAACGATGCCAATCAATAAAAGGTACATTGGGTGACTTTCAAGGATTTCCGGAAATCAGGGGAAAACCCCTAAGGAAAGACCGTCAACTACTCCCGCTACAATAGCGTTACGTAACTGTACATCACAACCACAACCTACATTTTTCTGGAGATCATCTCGTGAAACGCACTCTTTTGGCAATCGCTTCCCTGGCTGCAGGTTTTGCAGTTTCAACGCCTGCTCTGGCTGATTTGGCAATGGCCAAGGCAAAAAACTGCCTGGCCTGCCACGCCGTAGACAAGAAAGTCGTGGGGCCCGCGTACAAGGATGTCGCCGCCAAATACGCCGGCCAGAAAGACGCTCCCGCCAAACTCGAGGCAAAAGTCATGAAGGGCGGTTCCGGCGTCTGGGGCCCTGTGCCCATGCCTGCCAATCCGCAAGTCAACGCTGCCGAAGCCAAGCAACTGGTGGCCTGGATCCTGACCCTGAAATAATCAGTCCTCCCCAACAAAAACCCCGCCAGGTAAGCGGGGTTTTTGTTGGTATTTTACGCTGTAGACCCCATGAAGCGGGCCGATACAGCTATAACTTCAATAGCACACAAGAGATCTCGTCGAGCTCAGTAGGCTTGGCTCAGTTGATCCAGGATGGCCGGATTTTCCAGTGTGCTGGTGTCCTGCGTGATGGTTTCGCCCTTGGCAATCGAACGCAACAGGCGGCGCATGATCTTGCCGGAACGTGTCTTGGGCAGATTTTCGCCAAAGCGGATGTCCTTGGGCTTCGCAATCGGCCCAATCTCCTTGGCCACCCAGTCGCGCAGTTCTTTTGCAATGGCCTTGGCGTCGTCGCCGGTCGGCCGGGCGCGCTTGAGCACAACAAAGGCACAGATGGCTTCGCCTGTCAGGTCATCCGGACGGCTAACCACCGCTGCTTCGGCCACCAGATCGGCCTTGGCCACGAGTGCCGACTCGATTTCCATGGTGCCCATGCGATGGCCAGAAACGTTCAGCACGTCGTCAATACGGCCGGTGATGCGGAAATATCCGTTGTCGACATTGCGCACCGCGCCATCGCCAGCCAGATACGTCAAGCCCCCCATCTCCTCGGGAAAATAGCTCTTTTTGTAGCGCTCCGCATCATTCCATATGGTCCGGATCATGGCCGGCCAGGGCCGCTTGATGACCAGCATGCCGCCTGAACCATTGGGAATATCGTGGCCCGTCTCATCCACGATGGCCGCCATGATTCCGGGCAGTGGCAAGGTGCAGCTACCGGGCACGAGCGGCGTGACGCCAGGCAAGGGGGAAATCACGATGCCGCCGGTCTCGGTTTGCCACCAGGTATCGACAATCGGGCAGCGTTCGCCGCCAATGTTTTTGTAGTACCACATCCAGGCCTCCGGATTGATCGGCTCGCCGACCGAACCCAGGATTCGCAGGCTGGAGAGATCCGAGCGCGCCGGATGCACTTTTTCATCGCTATCGGCGGCCTTGATCAGCGAACGGATGGCCGTGGGAGCGGTATAGAAGACGGAACACTTGTGGCGCTCGATCATCTGCCAGAAGCGGCCGGCATTCGGGTAGGTTGGAACGCCTTCAAACATGATCTGCGTGGCACCCGCGGCCAGCGGGCCATAGGCGACATAACTGTGGCCGGTGACCCAGCCGATGTCGGCGGTGCACCAGAACACGTCGGTGGGCTTGAGATCAAAGACCCAGTCCATCGTGAGCTTGGCCCACAGCAGGAAGCCGCCGGTGGAGTGCTGCACGCCCTTGGGCTTGCCGGTGGAGCCCGACGTGTAAAGAATGAAGAGCGGGTGCTCGGCGCCCACGGGCACCGGCGCACATTCGGTGCTTTGACCTGCCATCGCCTCGGCAAAGGTTTTGTCACGCCCCGCCACCATGGCGCAAGCGGTGGCTGTGCGCTGGTACACCAGCACCGAACGGATCGACTCGCAGCCGCCCATTGCCAAGCCTTCATCCACGATCGCCTTGAGCGGCAATTCCTTGCCGCCACGCATCTGGTAATTGGACGTAATGACCGCCACCGCGCCGGCATCAATGATGCGCTCCTGCAACGCCTTGGCCGAGAAACCGCCAAACACCACGCTGTGCGTGGCGCCGATGCGGGCGCAATCCTGCATGGCAATCACGCCCTCGAGGATCATGGGCATGTAAATCAGCACCCGGTCACCCTTCTTGATGCCTTCGGCCTTGAGCGCGTTGGCAAACTGGCTCACGCGCGCCAGCAACTCCTTGTAAGTGGTCCTGGTGACCTTGCCGTCGTCTGCCTCGAAGATGACCGCAGTCTTGTTCTCGGCTGGCGTGCCCATGTGTTTGTCCAGGCAATTGGCTGAAGCATTGAGTTCGCCATCAGCAAACCACTTGTAAAAAGGGGCGTCAGATTCGTCCAGGGTCTGGGTAAAAGGCTTGTTCCAGACCATGTTGTCGCGCGCCAGGCGAGCCCAGAAGCCCTCAAAGTCACGCTCGGCCTCCGAACACAGGGCATGGTAGGCATCCATGCCGGAAATGCGGGCCGCCTTGACCGTGGCGTCACTGGGTGGAAAGATACGGTTTTCAACCAGTATGGACTCGATGGCAGAGCTTGGGGCAGTCATTGCGTGTGTCTCCTGTTAGTTGTTGAATATCAAGTACTTTCGTGCCTCGCACTTACAAGCCACTGACTGGCTTGAAGCTTGCAGATTCCGAGAACAGGCGAGGCATCTTCCGGCTCCTGCAATTTTGCAGCATTTCCATTTCAGTTTTCAGCTTCAACTGCTGCGCCTGCCACGCTGGCTTCGCAACAGCATTATGGTACCCGACACACCCGACAGCACCGATCCGCACAGTACCCCCAGCTTGACCTGGGTTTCATAACCAGCGCCCCGCCCTTCAAACGCGAGCCCGCCAATGAACAGGCTCATGGTAAAACCCACACCGCAAAGCAGGCAGACGCCGAAAAACTGTCCCCAGCTGGCCCGCGCAGGCAAACGCGCGCTGGCATAACGGATCAGCAACCAGGACGCACCAAGCACGCCTGCCGCCTTGCCCAGCACCAATCCGGCCGCTATTCCGAGAGGCACCGATTGCATCAGTGTCGCCACGGTCACGCCCTGCAATGACACGCCGGCATTCGCAAACGCAAACATGGGCAGCACGGCAAAGGCAACCCAGGGCTGCAGGGCATGCTCCGCCCGTTCCAGAGGCGAGCCGCCGCGGCCATCTGAAAGGGGAATGGCCAGCGCCGTGACCACGCCTGCCAGCGTGGCATGAATCCCCGACTTGTAGACGCAAACCCAGATCACCAGCCCAACCAGCACATAAGGCCCGACGGCCGTGACTCTGGCCCGGTTCAACAGCACAAGCACCAGCACACCGAAGGCGGCCGCCATCATGGCGACCAGCGACAAATCATCGGTGTAAAAAAATGCAATGATCAAAATGGCGCCGAGGTCGTCAATGATGGCAACTGCGGTCAAAAACACCTTGAGGGGCGCCGGTACGCGGCTGCCCAGCAGCACCAGAATGCCGAGCGCAAAAGCAATGTCGGTGGCTGCGGGAATGGCCCAGCCGCGCAAAGCCACGGCGTTGCCTGCATTGATGCCTGCATAAATAAGCGCAGGCACCACCATGCCACCCAATGCCGCACCAACGGGCAACAAAGCCTGGCTGCGCGAGGCCAGTTCGCCATCGAGTATTTCCCGCTTGATCTCCAACCCGACCAGAAAGAAAAATACCGCCATCCACAGGTCATTGACCCAATGCAGCAGCGATTTGGAAAGTACCAGCCAGCCGTCGCCAACACGCAGCTCGCCAGGCCACTGCAGAAAACGGCTGTAAGCCTCGCTCCAGGGCGAATTGCTGACCAGTAGCGCCAATACAGCCGCCGCCGCCAAAACCACGCCGCCGAAAGACTGGGAGTTGATGAACTGGTTGAGCGTGCGGTGGACGGACTTGAACATGTCTTTATTGTTACGGCTATCGCGCGCCGCCACGGTCCCCCACCATGTTGCCCGGCACCACCCACTGGTCAAACTGTTCCGCCGTGACGTAGCCGGAGGCAAGCGCGGCGGCGCGCAGGCTGCTGCCCTCCCTGTGCGCCTGCTTCGCAATGGCTGCGGCCTTGTCATAGCCGATGTGGGTATTGAGCGCAGTGACCAGCATCAGCGAGCGGCCCACCAGCTCGGCAATTCGCTCACGATTCGGCGCAATCCCCACCGCGCAGTGGTCGTTGAAGCTCAGCATGCCATCGGCCAGCAGGCGCACGCTTTGCAGAAAGTTGTGGGCAATCATCGGCCGGTACACATTGAGCTCGAAGTTGCCCGAGGCGCCGCCAAAATTGATGGCCACGTCGTTGCCAAACACCTGGCAGCACAGCATGGTCATTGCCTCGCATTGCGTCGGATTGACCTTCCCCGGCATGATGGACGAACCCGGCTCATTCTCCGGAATACTCAGCTCGCCAATACCGCTGCGCGGGCCACTGGCCAGCCAGCGCACGTCATTGGCAATTTTCATCAGGCTGGCAGCCAGCGTCTTGAGCGCGCCGTGCGCAGCCACCTGCGCATCGCAGGTGGCCAGGGCTTCAAACTTGTTCGGCGCGGTCACAAAGGGCAAACCGGTCAGGCGCGCCAGTTCAGCCGCTGCCTGTTCCGCATAGCCTGGGGGCGCGTTCAGCCCCGTGCCTACCGCCGTACCGCCCAGCGCCAGTTCGCACAGGTGCGGCAGCGCCGCGCGGACATGCCTTTCCCCGTGCTCGAGTTGCGCCACATAGCCTGAAAATTCCTGGCCCAGCGTCAGCGGTGTGGCATCCTGAAGATGGGTGCGGCCAATCTTGACGATGTCGGCAAATTCGACCGACTTGCGCGCCAGCGTCTCGCGCAGCTTGCCGATGGCAGGCAGCAGCTGGTGGGTGACGCCAGCCACCGCCGCTACATGCATCGCGGTGGGAAACACGTCGTTGGACGACTGGCTGCGGTTCACGTCGTCATTGGGATGGACCAGCCGACCCTCCCCACGTTCACCGCCCAGCAGTTCACTGGCCCGGTTGGCCAGCACCTCATTGACATTCATGTTGGTCTGCGTGCCCGAGCCAGTCTGCCAGACCACCAGCGGAAATTCATCGGGATGCTGGCCCGCAATCACTTCATCCGCAGCAGCGACGATGGCTCCGCTCTTCGTTGCATCCTGCAAACCCAGCATGTGGTTGACGAGCGCGCTGGAGCGCTTGATCTGCGCCAATGCGCGGATGATCTCGCGCGGCTGCTGCTCACCGGAAATATCGAAGTTCTGCAAGGAGCGCTGGGTCTGTGCACCCCACAGCCGGTCGGCAGGTACCTCGATGGGGCCGAAAGTGTCGCGTTCTGTGCGTGTTTTCATGATGCCTGCGTGGTGCAAGTTAGCTGTCAAAATAGGGGGGCTGACGGCTACCGTAGCAGAATTTGACTGCCATGAAGCCATGAATGCCTTCCCTCTCCACCCATTTTTTATCAAGTCCACCATGACCACAAGCATCAAGCAAGCCGACCTCGTCGAATCCATTGCCGCTGCCCTGCAATACATCAGCTACTACCATCCGGCCGATTTCATCAGCCATCTGGCGCGCGCCTACGAGCGTGAACAAAGCCCGGCAGCCAGGGATGCGATGGCGCAAATCCTGACCAACAGCAAAATGAGCGCCACTGGCCACCGCCCGATCTGCCAGGATACCGGCATCGTCAACGTGTTTCTGAAAGTTGGCATGGACCTGCGCTGGGAAGGTTTTACCGGCAGCCTGGACGACGCCGTCAACGATGGCGTGCGGCGCGGCTACAACCACGAGGGCAACACCTTGCGGGCCTCGGTGGTTGCCGACCCGCTGTTTGAACGCAGGAACACCAGGGACAATACACCCGCAGTGATCTTCACCGAGATCGTTCCCGGGAACAAGCTGGAGGTGACCGTGGCGGCCAAAGGTGGCGGCAGCGAGAACAAGAGCAAGCTGGCCATGCTAAATCCCGGCGACTCAGTAGTTGACTGGGTGCTCAAGACCGTTCCAACCATGGGTGCGGGCTGGTGTCCGCCCGGCATGCTGGGCATAGGCATTGGCGGCACCGCCGAGAAAGCCATGCTGATGGCCAAGGAAAGCCTGATGGAGGACCTTGACATGCACGAGTTGCAGGACAGGTCTTCAGCAGGCCAGGCACTCACCAAAACCGAGGCGCTGCGGCTGGAACTGTTTGACAAGGTCAATGCGCTGGGCATAGGTGCGCAGGGCCTGGGTGGCCTGACCACAGTGCTCGACGTCAAGATCAGGATGTACCCGACCCACGCCGCCGGCAAACCGGTGGCCATGATCCCCAACTGCGCTGCCACGCGCCACGCACACTTTGTGATGGACGGCAGCGGCCCGGTGTACCTGACCCCGCCCAGCCTGGATCTCTGGCCCAATGTCAACTGGGCGCCCGATGGCCTCAAGAGCAAAAAAGTCAACCTCGACAGGCTGACCCGCGAGGAGGTTGCGAGCTGGAAACCCGGCGACATGCTGTTGCTGAGCGGCAAGATGCTGACCGGCCGGGATGCTGCGCACAAACGCATCGCCGAGATGCTGCTCAAGGGTGAAAAACTGCCGGTCGATTTCACCAACCGGGTGATCTATTACGTCGGCCCGGTCGATCCGGTCAAGGGCGAAGCGGTCGGCCCGGCCGGCCCGACAACTTCAACCCGCATGGACGGCTTCACAGAAATGATGCTGGCGCAGACCGGCCTGATCGCCATGATCGGCAAGGCCGAGCGCGGCCCGGCGGCCATTGCCTCCATCAAGAAGCACCAAAGCGCCTACCTGATGGCCGTGGGTGGAGCCGCTTACCTGGTGTCAAAGGCCATCAAGACATCGCGGGTGGTGGGCTTTGCCGACCTGGGCATGGAAGCGATTTACGAGTTTGACGTGGTCGATATGCCGGTCACCGTGGCGGTCGATGCAGGCGGCACCAGTGTGCACATCACCGGCCCGGCAGAGTGGCAGAAAAAGATTGCCTCTGGCGAGTTCAAGGGGATTGCGGTGACCAGTGTCTGAACGCCTGTGCGGGGTAAGCCGGACTTGAAAACCCGGGCTATCGGGGTGTTTGACAGCGGCATCGGCGGCCTGAGCGTGCTGCAGGCCCTGCGGGCCGAATTGCCAGGCGAGCACTTCATCTACATCGCCGACAGCGGCTACGCGCCCTACGGCGAACGCGATGTTGCGCATGTGCTGGCCCGTTCCCGCGCCATCACGCGCCATCTGGTCAATCAGAATGTCAAGGCGCTGGTGATTGCCTGCAACACCGCAACGGCAGCGGCCATTCACCTGCTGCGCGGCGAACATCCCGAGTTGCCCCTGATCGGCGTCGAGCCCGCCCTGAAGCCGGCCGTTGCGCTCAGCAGGACCGGGCGCATCGGCGTGATGGCGACCCGCGGTACCCTGGCCAGCGCAAGGTTCCGCACGCTGCTGGCGTCGCAAGCCGCGCACGCCAGCTTCGCCGTGCAGGCCTGCGATGGTTTGGCGGCCGCCATCGAGCGCAGCGCCGAAACCGGCGACACTACTGAAACAATAGCACTATGCGCCCGTTACATAAGGGCTATGGGCCAATTTGGCACTCAAAATTGCCAGATCGACACCCTGGTTCTGGGCTGCACCCACTACCCGTTTGCCAGCGCGCAACTACGCGCCTTGCTGGGGCCTAAGGTGCAAATCATCGACAACGGTGAAGCTGTCGCGCGCCAGACGCGGCGGCTGGTACAAAGCACGGCAACCGATGAAAAC
>JAHFQQ010000141.1 GCA_023259235.1 Polaromonas sp.
GCGTGATCTCGCTGGAAGCCGGATGGTCAAACCCGCTGGCATTGGTTTTGATGATCATGGCAAGATCCTTGAAATGTGGTTCCTGATTAGTCGGAGCCGGCGGCTGCTTCTTGCAGAAGGATCAATCGCAATCGCCTCGCCACTGCAAGGCTCTGCAACTGCGCCGGCCCTTCATGGGTGCAAAAAAAAGCGGGGGTCCGTCAGAAACACCCGCTTGATATGACTACCCTGAAAGACCAGGGTTCAATTTCTGGAAGGACTTTTTTTTTGTGCTTCCGGCAAAAACCAGCCTCTTTTGCCGAAACCTGAATGGCCCTTTAATGCAATCCGGCAACGTAATCGGCCAGCGCGCGGATTTCCTTGTCATTGAGCTTGGCGGCGACCTGGCTCATGACCAGATTGTTATTGCGAACACCGTCGCGAAACGCGGTCAGCTGGGCGGCGGCGTATTCAGCATGCTGACCGCTCAGGCGCGGATACTGCACGGGAATGCCGGCACCATTGGGGCTGTGGCAGCCGGCGCAAGCGGGAATCCGGCGGTCAGCCACACCGCCGCGATAGATGCGTTCGCCCAGGGCCACCAGGTTCTTGTCCATGGCAAAACCGGGTTTGGCCTTGCTGGTGGCGACCCAGTAGGCGATATTTCTCATGTCCCCTTCGGAGAGCGCCGAAGCGAAGCCTTGCATGATGGCATTTTGGCGCTTGCCGGACTTGAAATCCTGCAATTGCTTGACCAGGTATTCAGGGTGCTGCTGCGCCAGCGTCGGGAAGGTGGGTGTTCCCGAATTGCCGCCAACGCCATGGCAAGCGACGCAGACCGCCGTAAAGCTGGCCTCTCCCTTGGCCAGATCAGGCTTGGCCGCGCTGACAGGTGCAATGGCAGCGGGCGCGGCGGCGGCCGGCGCAGCGGCAGCCGGGGCTGAAGCGGCACCGCTTGCTGGCGCCGACGCTGCTTCACCAGCGGCAAATGACGACACGGCGGGCAGGGCCAGAAAAGCGGCCAGCAGGGAAGTAAGGAGCAGCTTCATATCGGATGTTTTAATTGGGTTGAGGCACAAAACTTGGAACTTTCTGATTTTACAATGGCTTGAACGCAACTCCGCAAGACGGGTCTGGCTGCAGCAAGCTGCCATCTGCCGATTTCGCCGTCTGCGCACCCATGCACCGCGTGCTGCCGAATGCCAGCCCACGCCACCAACCCTCACGGACTGTCCGAGTATGCCCCCATCCGCCCCAATGCCTCCGTTGCCTCCGTTACCCCCATCACCCGGAATCGGCCCGCAAACCATTGCGCAATCGCCTGCGCCTGACCCAAAAATCGCGATGGGGTGGCTGCACACCGCAAAATTTCTGACCACCGCCCCTGAACTGAAGCATCTGCCGCGGCTGGAGGTTCCCGAAATCGCCTTTGTCGGCCGCTCCAACGCCGGCAAATCCACCTGCATCAATGCATTGACGCAGCAACACCGGCTGGCCTTTGCCTCCAAAACTCCTGGCCGTACGCAGAGCATCAACCTGTTCACGCTGGGCAAACAGGGCGTCACGGATGCCGTGCTGGCCGACCTGCCGGGCTACGGCTATGCGGCGGTGCCCAAGGAAGCCAAATACCGCTGGCAGCAGGTGATGGGCAACTACCTGCAAACACGCGACAACCTCAAGGCCGTGGTGCTGCTGTGCGACCCGCGTCTGGGCCTGACGGAGCTTGACGAGGTGCTGCTCGACGTGATCCGTCCGCGCGTGGTCGAAGGACTGAAGTTTTTGGTGCTGCTGACCAAGTCGGACAAACTCACCAGGGCCGAAGCGGCCAGAGCGCTGTCGATCGTCAGGCTGCAGGCGGGCGGCGGGGACGTCAAGCTCTTTTCAGCGTTGAAACGCCACGGCGTGGAGGAGGTGGCCCAGCATTTGTGGGACTGGACGCATCCAGCGGAAAAACCAACCGGTGACGGGCCCCCGTTGCCCGGCCAGAACAAGTAATGGAATACGCCTTTGGCCCACGTAAAATATACAAGTTAAGCTATTAACAAGATAGCACCATGATTGAAACCAGCTTGCAGACCCTGCCACACGGCATCACCCTGTCATGCCGTACCGCAGGCGCCAGGGGGCGACCCGTGTTGATGTTCCTGCACGGTTTTCCAGAAGCGGCATTTGTCTGGGACGGCCTGCTAGCCCACTTCGCAAAACCCGAAAACGGCGCTTTTCGCTGCATCGCGCCCAACCTGCGCGGCTATGAAAAATCGAGCGCGCCCGGCGACGCCAGCGCCTACCGAGCCAGGCACCTGGTGCAGGACATTGCCGCATTGATTGCGCTGGATAGCGCCAATGAACGCAGCGCCGGGCCGCCCCAAGCAAGTTCAGCCCCCTCGGGGGGCAGAGAGCTACACGCAGTGAGCGAACGTGGGGGCCAGCTTGAATGCCTGGTGGCGCATGACTGGGGCGGCGCGGTGGCCTGGAATCTGGCGGCGGCGCAACCAGCCTGCATGAAAAAGCTGGCCATCATCAACTCGCCGCACCCCGGCACTTTTTTACGCGAACTGCAGCAGTCGCCTGCGCAACAGGCCGCCAGCGCCTACATGAATTTCCTGATCCGGCCCGATGCCGAGGCCTTGCTGGCCGAAAACGATTTCTGCCGTCTGTGGGAGTTTTTTATCCGGATGGGCGCCGTGGATGGCCCGCACCCGTGGCTGACCGAAGCCGTCAAGGCGCAATACCGCACAGTCTGGGCACAGGGCCTGACCGGCCCCTGCAATTACTACCGGGCCTCGCCGTTGCGCCCGCCCCGGCCCGGCCCGCCGCACAACGACCCGGCCGCGGCCGCCGTGACGATTCCACGGGAGAAGCTTGAAGTGCACCTTCCCACGCTGGTGATCTGGGCGACCGGCGATACCGCGCTGCCGCCTGCGCTGCTGGACGGACTGCGCGACTATGTGCCGCAAATGCTGCTGCGGCGGGTAGAAGGTGCGACGCACTGGATCGTGCACGAACAGCCCGAACTGGTGACTGGCTGTCTGCAGCAATTCCTGCATTGAGCGCAAGCTTTGCTTGCTATGACAAATATAGCTGACTACGCCCGTCACATCTGGGCCAGAGCCCAGAAAAGCCTGGAAAAATGTATTGGCTCCGGTGAGTTTAATAGAGCGAAGGTGCACCCTCCGGCCGGGTCTTGAAGCGCTTGTGGACCCAGAAGTACTGCGCCGGCATGCTGGCGATGTAGTCCTGCAGACGGGCATTCATCAGGGCGGTATCAGCCACCAGATCGTCGCCCGGAAAATCATCCCAGGCCGGCAGCACCCGCACTTCGTAGCCGGTTGCCGTGAGACGCGGCAACAGCGGCACCACCTTGGCCCCGCCCAGCCGGGCAAAGCGCGACAGCGATGGCACGGTTGCCGTGGCAATGCCATAAAAAGGCACAAACACCGAGTCCTTACGTCCAAAATCCATGTCTGGCAGCAAATACAGCGGCTGCCCCTGGCGCAGCGCGGCCACGATGGGTTTGACGCCATCGATCCGCCCAAACAGGCGCAAGTGGCCAAAGCGCTGCCGGCCGCGCAGTATCCATTGGTCGGCCAGCTGGTTCGACTGGTCGGTGTAAATGGTCGTCGACAGGCGGGGAACCGTCAGGGCCACGCCCGCCCACGCCGCATCCAGTCCCACAAAATGCGGCAGGAAAATCACGGTCGATCCGCTGCCCGCCAACTCGTGCACGGCACCCGTCAGCCGCACCCGCTGCCGCACCCACTGCCTGGGCGCGTGCCACAGCCAGGCGCGATCCAGGAAAGCCTGTGCGAAACAGACGAAAGCCTGTTTCGCCAGTTGGCGTCGCTCGGCCTCGGAGCGCTCCGGGAAACACAAGGAAAGATTGACCTGCACAACCCGGCGGCGCGACCCAACCAGGACAAACAGGACCCGGCCAAGCGCCGCGCCCATGGCCCGCGTCCAGCACAGCGGCAGGGTAGCAAGCACCCGCATCAGGACGATACCGCCACGGGTAGCGAAACTGCCGGCAAACTGGCGCAGTGTCTTCAAGCGGCTTCCTTGCGAGGGGTCTTGTAGCGCGCGTAAGCCCACAGATACTGCCCCGGCTGGCTCAGCACAATGGCTTCAATTGCCCGGTTGATCAGTGTCACGGCATGCAGCAGGTCAGGCTTGCCGCGAGGAGCTTGCAGACCCGCCACCGCTGGCCAGATTTTCAGGACATAGCCGCGCCCGCGCGGCAGCCGTTCACAGCTCACGGGCAACAGTGCCGCACCGCTTTGCAGGGCAAGCCGGGCCGCCAGGGTCATGGTGTAGGCCGGTCGTCCAAAAAATGGCGCCCAAAGCCCCAGGCCCTGCGGCGGCACCTGGTCCGTGAGCATGGCCACCGCCTGATTGGCCTTGAGGGTCTTGTGCATCAGGCGAATGCCACTGAGGCTGGCCGGCAGCACAGTGAGCTTGGGCCGGTCGCGGGCCATTCGCTCGAATTGCGCCAGCCAGGGCTTGCGGGCCGGCCGGTAAATCGCGATGACGGGGCCATACAGTTCGGCCAGCGCCTGCGGCCCGAGCTCAAAGCTGCCGCAGTGGGGGCCGAAGAAAATCACCCCATGGCCCCGCGCAAACGCCTCGACCACATGCGACTCGCCTTCAACCCGGACATCGGCCAGACACGAGTGCGAGGCAGGCCGCAGCCACAGCTTGGGCAACTCTGCCACAAACCGCCCGGCCTCGGCAATGGCCGGCCGGGCCACCTCGAAGGGCAAACCGGCCTGCGCCACATTCGCCCGAAACTGCGCCCGGTAGCGCGGGCTCAAGGCCCAGACCAGCCAGCCGAGCGCACCGCCCAGCCAGTGCAGCACGGCCAGCGGCAGCAGCGCAAAAACCCGAAACAACAACCGGAAAAGCCAAAGCATGAATGCAGGATGGAGATTAAAAACCGTGATGGGCAGGGAAAAGTCAGCGCGATATAATTTGCCGAGTCGCCGAGTTATTGAACAACTTGCAGGGCGACATTAAACCAAACTGCTAAAGCGTTCGCCGAAGCACCCCAAACGGCAACGCGCCGACCAACCACATGGAGTGTACGCAATGGCGAACGATTTTCTCTTTACTTCCGAATCCGTTTCCGAAGGCCACCCCGACAAGGTGGCTGACCAGATTTCGGATGCCATCCTTGACGCGATCCTGGCACAAGACCCCAACGCCCGCGTAGCCGCCGAAACGCTTTGTAACACCGGCCTGGTCGTGTTGGCGGGCGAGATTACCGCCAAGCCCGGCGTCAATGTCGACTACATCCAGGTAGCGCGCGACACCCTCAAGCACATCGGCTACGACAACACCGAATACGGCATCGACTACAAGGGCTGCGCGGTGCTTGTGGCCTACGACAAGCAGAGCAACGACATCGCCCAGGGCGTGAATCATGCCAGCGACGACCACCTCAACACCGGCGCCGGTGACCAGGGCCTGATGTTCGGCTACGCCTGCGACGAAACGCCCGAGCTGATGCCCGCGCCGATTTATTACGCGCACCGCCTGGTTGAGCGCCAGTCGCAACTGCGCAAGGACGGGCGGCTGCCCTTTCTGCGCCCCGACGCCAAAAGCCAGGTCACGCTGCGCTACGTGGACGGCAAGCCGCACTCCATCGACACCGTGGTGCTCTCGACCCAGCACAGCCCCGATCAGAGCGAAACCCCGACCAAAATGAAAGCCTCGTTTGTCGAGGCCATCATTGAAGAAATCATCAAGCCGGTGCTACCCAAGGAATGGCTGAAAGACACCAGATTCCTGATCAACCCGACCGGGCGCTTCGTCGTTGGCGGCCCGCAAGGCGACTGCGGCCTGACCGGACGCAAGATCATCGTCGATACCTACGGTGGCGCCTGCCCGCACGGCGGCGGCGCCTTCAGCGGCAAGGACCCCAGCAAGGTGGACCGTTCCGCTGCCTATGCGGCGCGCTACGTGGCCAAAAACATCGTCGCCGCCGGCCTGGCCCGGCAGTGCCAGATTCAGGTGGCTTACGCCATTGGTGTGGCCCGGCCGATGAACGTGACGATCTATACCGAAGGCACCGGCGTGCTTTCTGACGAGAAACTTTCGGCGCTGGTCAATGAACACTTTGACCTTCGCCCGAAAGGCATCATCCAGATGCTGGACCTGCTGCGGCCAATTTACGAAAAAACCGCTGCCTACGGCCACTTTGGCCGCGACGAACCCGAGTTTTCCTGGGAAAAAACGGATCGGGCAGCGTTGCTGCGCAGCGCAGCAGGGTTGTAAGTCAGGGCGTGATGACAACCAGCACGCTGCAAGGCGCGTGTTCGATCAAGCTGCTTGACACCGAACCGCGCCACCAGCGGGCCGCCCAACTGTCCAGGTGCTTGTGGCCCACCACCACCAGATCAACCTTCATCTTGCGGGCGTATTGAGTGACTTCATCGACGGTTTCACCCACCAGCACTTCGCCGCTGGCCTGATAACCCGCATCCGCGAGCCGGCGCAAGCCCTCGTCAAGGGTGGCCTGGTGCTTCAGCTTCTCGTCCTCCATCAGGTCCGGGCTGTAGACGCCACTCTCGACCCCGATCATGCCCATGTAAAGCGGCATGACGGCAACAAGAAACAGCGTTGCGTGACTCCACTGCGCAATGTCGCGGCAATCGAGCAGGGCTTTCTGCCCGACCTCCGAACCGTTGTAAGCCAGCAAAATCCGTTTGTACATGATCAATCTCCGAAACGAGGTTAGACACTTTATGACACGGATTCAGCATAAACCTTGCATCGGCACGGCGCAACTGACACCACGCATTGCGCGCCGCCCCTGCTGCGGTTGATATTTCAGGAAATTTTTGCCGCCTTGCGCCCATGACTTGAAAACACCACCAAACGCCCTTATGATTAGCACTCGATGATATTGAGTGCTAACAGGCTGTCTTTATCATCTCAAGTTAATGAGCACCAACTTATCGGGTTGGTGTTTTTTGATTCCCAACACCATTGTTTCAAACAAGGAGCTCTCATGAAACTTCGTCCCCTGCACGACCGCGTGATCGTCAAACGCGTCGAAAACGAAACCAAAACCGCCTCTGGCATTGTCATTCCTGACAGTGCCGCCGAAAAGCCCGATCAGGGTGAAGTGCTGGCCGTTGGCCCGGGCAAAAAGAACGACAAGGGCGAGCTCAGCCCGATGGCCGTCAAGGTCGGCGACCGCGTCCTGTTTGGAAAATACAGTGGCCAGACCGTCAAGGTCGATGGCGACGAACTGCTTGTCATGAAAGAAGACGACCTGTTTGCGGTCGTTGAGAAATAAGTTTCTCGCCTTTCACACATCATCAATCAACTGAATCTGGAGAATTAATCATGGCAGCAAAAGACGTCATTTTCGGCGGCGAAGCCCGCGCACGCATGGTCGAGGGTGTCAACATCCTGGCCAACGCCGTCAAGGTCACCCTCGGCCCGAAAGGCCGCAATGTAGTGCTCGAGCGCTCGTTCGGTGCCCCCACCGTGACCAAGGACGGTGTGTCCGTGGCCAAGGAAATCGAACTCAAGGACAAACTGCAGAACATGGGCGCGCAGATGGTCAAGGAAGTGGCTTCCAAGACCAGCGACCTGGCTGGTGACGGCACCACCACTGCTACCGTTCTGGCCCAGGCCATTGTGCGCGAAGGCATGAAGTACGTGGCCGCCGGCATGAACCCGATGGACCTCAAGCGTGGCATCGACAAGGCCGTCACGGCCCTGGTCGCCGAACTCAAGAAGGCCTCCAAAGCCACCACCACCTCCAAGGAAATTGCGCAAGTCGGCTCGATCTCGGCCAACAGCGACGAAACCATTGGCAAGATCATTGCCGATGCCATGGACAAGGTCGGCAAGGAAGGTGTCATCACCGTGGAAGACGGCAAGTCGCTGGAAAGCGAACTCGACGTGGTCGAAGGCATGCAGTTCGATCGCGGCTACCTCTCGCCCTACTTCATCAACAATCCTGAAAAGCAGTCCGCCCTGCTCGACGACCCGTTTGTGCTGCTCTACGACAAGAAGATCAGCAACATCCGCGATCTGCTGCCCACCCTGGAGCAAGTCGCCAAGGCCGGCCGTCCGCTCCTGATCATTGCCGAGGAAGTTGAAGGCGAAGCGCTGGCAACTTTGGTCGTGAACACCCTGCGCGGCATCCTGAAAGTGGTGGCAGTCAAGGCTCCGGGCTTCGGCGATCGCCGCAAGGCCATGCTGGAAGACATTGCCGTGCTGACCGGCGGCAAGGTGATTGCCGAGGAAGTCGGCATGTCGCTGGAAAAAGTGACGCTGGCTGACCTTGGCCAGGCCAAGCGCATTGAAGTGGGCAAGGAAAACACCACCATCATCGACGGTGCCGGTGCCTCTGGCGACATTGAAGCGCGCGTCAAGCAGGTGCGCGTCCAGATCGAAGAAGCGACCTCCGACTATGACCGCGAAAAACTGCAGGAACGCGTGGCCAAGCTGGCCGGCGGAGTTGCCGTGATCAAGGTTGGCGCCGCCACCGAAGTTGAAATGAAGGAAAAGAAAGCCCGCGTCGAAGACGCCCTGCACGCCACCCGCGCTGCCGTGGAAGAAGGCATCGTGCCCGGTGGCGGCGTCGCGCTGCTGCGCGCCAAGCAGGCCGCTGGCAAGATCAAGGGCGACAACGCTGACCAGGACGCCGGCATCACGCTGGTGCTCAAGGCCATC
>JAHFQQ010000142.1 GCA_023259235.1 Polaromonas sp.
ATTTTTTAGGTCGCGTGAAGTTCTATAAACTGTTGCCATCAGGCCGCAGCGGAGCCGGGAAACATCAGTTAACGCCAGTTACGTCTAGCCAGCGCGAGTTTCTTTTGTTCGCGGCCTCTTTTTCTGCTTACAGCGCCCGCAGTGGTGAGCAGGCCGCTTTCAAAGGTTGAGGGTTATGGAAAGCTACCTTCTGGACTGGGCCAACCTGCTGCTGCGCTGGGTTCATGTCATCACCGCCATTGCGTGGATTGGTTCATCGTTTTATTTTGTCTTTCTCGATTCCAGCCTGACGCCGCCCGTCGATGACGACTTGAAGAAGCAGGGTGTCAGCGGTGAACTCTGGGCGGTGCATGGCGGCGGCTTTTATCACCCGGTCAAGTTTGCGGTTCAACCGCCGAGCCTGCCGGCGCACCTGCACTGGTTCTATTGGGAAAGCTACAGCACCTGGCTGTCGGGATTTGCGCTCTTTACGATTTCCTATCTCTGGAACGCCAGCGCCTATCTGATCGACAAGTCGCTGATGAACTGGTCGCCGGCCATGGCGATTGCGGTCGCGCTGTCATTCCTGGTGGTGTTCTGGCTGCTCTACGACGGCGTCTGCCGCCTGTTGGGCCGGGGCAGGCATGGCGATGCCATTATTGGCGCATTGGTCGCGCTGCTGGTGTGCGCTGCGGCGTACCTGGCCTGTCGCTGGTTTGCCGGGCGCGCGGCCTTTTTGCTGGTCGGGGCCATGATGGCCACGGCGATGAGTGCCAATGTGCTGGCCTGGATCATCCCCGGTCAGAGAAAAGTGGTCGCAAGCATCAAGGCCGGCCAGCCAGTGGACCCGGTCCATGGCCAGCGCGGCAAGCAGCGCAGCGTCCACAACACCTACTTCACGCTGCCGGTGCTGTTTGCCATGCTGAGCAACCACTACAGCTTCACCTGGAGCCACCCGCAAAACTGGCTGGTGCTGGTGCTCATGATGCTGGCAGGCGCGGCCATTCGCCAGTTTTTTGTACTGCGCCACGGCTACAAGCTCGGGCGCAACCGTCATCCGCTGCCCTACGCGCTGGCCGGAGTGGCTGTGATCATCGGCACAATCGTCTGGATGAAACCAGTTGCTATTACTTCTATAGCCGATACCGAAGATCCCATGAGGGCTACAGGCAAAATTGGTTATAAACAAGTGCAAGTGGTGCTGGCCCAGCGCTGCTACCCCTGCCACGGTGCGCAGGTGCAAATGAAGAACGTCAGGCTCGATTCACCCGAGGCCGTCAAGCTTCACGCGCAGGCGCTGTACCTGCAGGCGGTGGTCACAAAAGTCATGCCCATGAACAACGCGACGGGTATTACAGAGGCTGAGCGCGCGCTGATAGGTCAGTGGTTTCTGGACGGAGCGAAGACGGAATGAGCCCGCAAATCAATGGGTGAACTGCGTCGTGTCAGTTTCCGGCCGACTTTGAAAAAAGTTTCAGCACCACGACGCCGGCAATGATGAGCGCCATGCCCAGCATGCCGGCCAGATCGATTTTTTGCTGGTGAAAGATGAAGGCGGCAATGCTGATCAGCACAATACCCAGACCCGACCAGATTGCGTAGGCCACGCCTGTTGAGATGCCTTTCATGGCCACGGTCAGCAAATACAGGGCGATTGAATAACCTGTGATGGCAATGAGTGAAGGTACCAGCCGGGTGAAGCTGTCACTGGACTTCAATGCCGTGGTGGCGATGACTTCGGAAACGATGGCGATGCCCAGCGCGAGGTAGGAATTCATGCGGCTTCTTCCTTGGTGGCGACCAGAAATTCTAGGCTCTCCGGCCAGCACGGCACAATCCGCTCCAGAGCCCAGTCATGACCACATTTACCTTTAACTCGATTGCCAGCGTCAGCGCGCAACCGCGCCAGTTCCTTGAATATCTTTACCAGGCCGCCGTGACGCGCGCGCTGCCGCTGCACAACACCGCTGCGCATCTGCCGAGGCCGCCGCGTGGGCGAACC
The DNA here is from genome assembly GCA_023259235.1 of Polaromonas sp. Classification (GTDB taxonomy): domain Bacteria; phylum Pseudomonadota; class Gammaproteobacteria; order Burkholderiales; family Burkholderiaceae_C; genus Polaromonas. The sequence goes on from JAHFQQ010000142.1 coordinate 1,982, forward strand.
CTCGTTCTGGGCGCGGGCAAGGCAGGCGGCTCCATGGCGCAGGCGGTGGAAGCGCTCTGGCCGCCGGATGCGCCGCTCGAAGGTCTGGTCGTGACGCGTTACGGGCATACGCCGCCGCGCCCTGCGGGATTGAGGCAGCGCATCGAGATCGCCGAAGCGGCGCACCCGGTGCCAGACGCAGCGGGCCTGGCCGCAGCGCAGCGCATGCTGGCGCTCACGCAAGGGCTGACTCCGGATGACCTTGTGCTGTGCCTGATCTCGGGCGGCGGCTCGGCGCTGCTGACCTTGCCCGCCGATGGCCTCACCCTGGAAGACAAGCAGCACATCAACCAGGCGCTGCTCAGCAGCGGCGCCAATATTGCCGAAATGAACTGTGTCCGCAAGCACCTCTCACGCATCAAGGGGGGGCGGCTGGCCGCCGCCTGCGCGCCTGCGCGCGTCGTCACGCTCACCATCAGCGACGTGCCGGGTGATGATCCGTCCATCATCGCCAGCGGCCCGACCGTTCCCGACGCCAGCACGTGCGCCGACGCGCTGGCCATTCTAAGGCGCTACGCCATCGAAGTGCCGGCGGCCGTGCTGGCCCAGCTCAAAAGTGGCGCCCTGGAAACCCCCAAGCCCGGTGATGCCGTCTTCAACCGCAATGAGGTGCACCTGATCGCCACGCCGCAGCAAAGTCTGGAAGCTGCAGCGGCGGCGGCGCAAGCTGCCGGTTTGGCGGCTTACATCCTCAGTGACGAAATGCAAGGCGAGTCGCGTGAGGTTGGCAAGGTGCAGGCGGCGCTGGCGCGTGCGGTGGCAAACAAGGGCCAGCCTTTCCTGAAGCCCTGCGTGATCTTGAGCGGTGGCGAGACCACGGTCACCATCAGGAAACAGCCTGATAGTGAACCGCGCGAGAACCGGGGCAGAGGCGGCCGGGCCGGCGAGTTCTGCATGGGGCTGGCGCTGGCGCTTCAGGGCCGGAGCGGCGTGTACGCGCTGGCGGCCGATACCGACGGCATCGACGGCGTTGAAGACAACGCGGGTGCTTTTGTGGTGCCCGATACGCTGCAGCGGGCGCAGGCGGCGGGCATGAAGCTGGACCAGTATCTGGACCGCAACGACGCCTACGGTTATTTCAGCGGCATCGGCGATCTGCTTGTCACCGGGCCAACACACACCAATGTTAATGATTTCAGGGTGCTACTTATTTTATAGCTTCTTGCGCCCGTTGTTACTGGGCTACAGCCTGTTTTTTCTTAAATTCAAGGGCGGAAGGGCGGCACGCTGCAGCGTGCGGATCTGCCGGGCATGCGCGGAGTCTGGTATCCCGATCTCAGCGCAGCCGGGCCGGTGACAGCGCGGCCGCCTCGACGCCGTGCCGGATCAGTTCAGCCGGTCGGGCTACATGACGCAGCAGGGCATCGGCCAGCGCGCCAGCGCCGGCCGCGGTCTGGATGCCGTAGCCGCCCTGCGCCGCCAGCCAGAAAAAGCCGGGGCAGGCGTCATCCCAGCCGATCACCAGTTCGCCATCAGGAACAAACGAGCGCAGCCCGGCCCAGGTGCTGGTGGGTCGCCGGATCTGCAGCGATGAGACGGATTCGATCTGGTGAATGCCCATGGCAATGTCCAGTTCCTCAGGCGCCACATCGTGCGGTACCGTCGGGTCAGCATTGGCGGGCGAGCCCAGCAGTTGGCCGGCGTCGGGCTTGAAGTAATAGCTTTCGTCCATGCCCACCACGGCGGGCCAGCCGGCGCTGTCAACGCCCTCTGGTGCCTTGAAGGTGAAGGCGCTGCGCCGGTGCGGCACCAGCCCGATGGGCGCAGCGCCAAACAGGCCTGCCAGCTCGTCGGCCCAGGCGCCAGCAGCGTTGACCACGCTGCGTGCCTGCAGCGTTTGGCCATCGGCAAACTGGAGCGCCCAGCCTTGGCCATCGTGCGTGGCCTGCGTCAGCGTGGCGCTGGTGCGCAGCTCGCCGCCGCGCTGCTTGAAGCCACGCAGAAAGCCTTGGTGCAGCGCATGCACGTCGATGTCCTGGGCGTCGGGGTCGTACAGGGCGCCGTGTACCAGTTCGGGCCGCAGGCAGGGCGCAAGGGCCAGGGCGGCGCGGGCGTCCAGCACCCGGAGGCCGGGGCAGCTCGTGGCGAGTTCGGCGCGGGTTTTCTCCATCAGCGCTTCCTGGCCGTGAGTGGCGAGGTAGAGCGCACCCCGGGGCCGCATGAGTGGAGTGGTGGCAAAGCCTTCGGGTGGCTGTTCGTAAAACGCCCGGCTGGCACGGGTCAGCGCCCGCACGGCGGGCGGCCCGTAGCTTTCCATGAACATCGCGGCCGAGCGGCCGGTCGAGTGATAACCGGGCTGGGCCTCGCGCTCGACCAGTACCACGCTGCGTTGCCCGGCCAAGCGCCAGGCCAGCGATGCGCCGGCGATTCCGGCGCCAAAGATGGCGATGTCACAGTCTTTCATTGGGGGAATTCTCGCATGCACCGCCTAGCGCCGCGCGGCCGTTAACAAAAGTTCGTTGGGACCTTCCCAGCCGTCTGTCGTTGTGAATTGGTCCAGGCGCTCTTCCATCTCGCTCCATGCGGCCTGCGCCGCCGCAGCGTCGAGTTTGCCGAGGATCTGCTGGATCGGGCTGGCTGATGACTGTATGAATTCGAGGTAGTGTCTGGCAGAGGGCAAACGGAACGGCGCCCCCAGCACGGTTGTCGCCACATCCCTGAACCCGGCGCTGCGAAACAGCTCGTCAGCCAGGCCGGGTTTGCCCAGGCTCAGCAGGCCACCCGGCTGGTAGGGGTCGCGCGGCGGCAGGCCCGCATGTTTGAGTGCCGTTGACATCAGGATCCCGATGCACGGGTTCTTTTCGGGGCGCGAGAACACCAGGGTGCACACGCCGCCACCGGGCCGGACCACCCGGTGCAGCTCCTGCAGGCCCTTGAGCGGATTCGGGAAAAACATCAGCCCGAGCCGGCACACGGCGGCATCGAAGCTTGCCGGCTCGAACGGCAGCAATTCGCCATCGGCAACAAGGGTTTGCACATTGTTGTAGCCGGCGCGCCTGGCGTTGTCCTGGGCCAGCGTCAGTATGGCGGGTGAAATGTCAGTTGCGGTCACCAGGCCTTGCGGCCCTACCCGTTGCGCGATGTCCAGTGTCTGGTCGCCGGCGCCAGCGGCCACGTCAAGGACACGCGAGTTTCGCGCGACCCCTGCCATGTCGAGCATGGCCTCGGTAGCCTGGCGCAGCCAGACCCGGATCTGCGCGGTGTGATCGTTCCAGCCTTTTGCGGACTGGTTCCACTGGGTGCGAACGGCATCCTTGAAGGCTTGAGGCTCTGTGGCGGACGTGGTCAGCATGGAAGAATCTCCTTGAGATAGGTGGCTGGATGAAGGGCGTCCCAGTCTAGGCGGCAGACAGGCCCGCCACAAGCAACAGGGCTGCATAATGGGGTCGCACTATTGCATACCCCGGCCATGTTCGACTGGAACGACCTCAAATACCTGCTGGCGGTCGCGCGCCACCAAAGCACCAGCGCGGCCAGCCGCGCGCTGGCGGTCAACCAGTCCACCGTCCAGCGCAGGATTGTCGAACTTGAACGGCGGATCGGGCAACTCCTGGTGCAACGCCACCCGACCGGGTACCGCCTGACAGCGTTCGGTGAACAGTTGTTGCCGCTTGCGGAGCGCGTCGAGCAGGCCGTGCTCGCCCTCACCCGGCAGGTCGAGACATTTCAGCGCGAGGTGACCGGCGTGGTCCGCGTGACCTGCCCCGAGCCGCTGGTCTATCGCATCACCAACTCCCCGCTGCTCGATCGCTTTTATGCCCGGTATCCAGGACTCAAAGTCGAGTTTGTGATGAGCGACAAGTACCTGGATTTCGCCAAGGGCGAGGTGGATGTTGCCCTGCGCTCGGGCGACACGGACGACAATGCGCTTGTTGGGCGAAAGATCGGCGATTCCCTGTGGGCGGTCTATGCCAGCCCCAGGTACATCGCGCGGCGCGGTCGGCCTGAACGGATCGAAGATCTTGAAAGCCACGATTGGGTCGGATTCGACGAATCGATGGCGAACCACAGAGCGGCTCAATGGCTGCGGCAGATCGCCCCGGCCGCGCATGTCGTTGCCCGCAACAGCAGCGTGCTGGGCCTGGTTTACGCGGTGAAATCCGGCATCGGACTGGCGCCGCTGCCAACCGCGCTCGGCGATGCCGAGGCCGATCTGGTGAAGGTGCTCGGCCCCATTCCTGAACTGGCCCGAATCTGGCGCTTGCTGACCACCCCGGAGCTGCGGCACACGCCACGCGTCGCGGCATTTTTTGATTTTATGGTTGACGAGATCGACACACTTCGACCGATCATCACGGGGTGAGTGCGCGGACGCGAACAAGGTACGAAGTTCAAGCCGGAATCTGCGTCGCTTGCGCCCGTTGCACCGGTCCGTTCAACCTGCGTGGGAGTTGGGGTTCCGCGCTTCGGCAATCTGCTTGCGCCGGTACTCGCCCTGCCGCTCGAACATCCAGCCGGGATACTCTGGCGGCAGGCTGCTGACTTCACCGATTTGCTTCAGCTCGGCCGCGCTCAAGGTCACTTGCGTGGCGGTGATGTTGTCCGCGAGCTGGTCGGGACGCTTTGCACCGATGATGACGCTGGTGACCTGCGGCTGATGCAGCAGCCAGGCCAGGGCCACACGGGCGACCGACACGCCATGGGCGTCGGCGATGGGCCGCATCGCTTCGATGCAGTTCCATGCTTTCTCCTTGTTGACCGGGGGAAAGTCAAAGGCAATTCGCCGGCTCCCTTCCTCGGGCGGCTGCCCCTGCTTTTCCCGCCCATACTTGCCGCTTAAGAATCCACCCGCCAGCGGGCTCCACACCATCAAACCAACGCCTTCGCTGCGCAGCATGGGAATCAACTCGCGCTCCAGGTCGCGCCCCGCCACGCTGTAGTAGGCCTGGAGTGATTCGAAGCGCGACAAACCCAGGCGTTCGGCAATGCCCAGCGCCTTGACGATCTGCCAGGCCGCCCAGTTGGAAACCCCCACATAGCGCACATGGCCATGGCGTACCAGCTGGTCCAGTGCGCGCATGGTTTCTTCGATCGGGGTAGCCGGGTCGAAGCCATGCACCTGGTACAGGTCGATGTGGTCAAGCTGCAGCCGCTTCAGGCTGGCCTTGACGCCGTTAAGTATGTGGCTGCGCGACAGGCCGCGCGCGTTCGGGCCATCGCCCGTTGCGCCGAACACCTTGGTTGCCACCACCACCTTGTCGCGCGGCATTTTCAGGTTTTTCAGCGCCTGGCCCGTGATCTGCTCAGCCAGCCCGTCGGAGTAAACATCTGCGGTATCGATGAAGTTCATGCCGGCATCGATCGCCTGGCCGATCAGCTTCTCGGCATCGGCTTGCTGCAGCGCGCCGATCTGGCGCCAGATTCCGTCGGAGCCACCAAAAGTCATGGTGCCCAGGCAAAGTTCAGAAACAAAAAGGCCGGTGCGGCCGAGTGGGTTGTAGCGCATGTCAATAAACTCCTGTCATGGTGAAGGACGGGCGGCCCGACCCGGTGCTGGTTCCCAGCATAAGCGACGCTGGAAATTACTGCAGACGCGAGGAAAAGGTTGATGAGCCAAGGCGCAGTTCAAGACGGGAGCAGGATTGAACGCAACTCGGCATTCGGGGGTCAGGGCCATGGCCGGTCATGCTATTCGATTTGCTGCCTGGCTTGTTGACCAGCGCCGTGATCAATGGCGTGATGGCGGCGCCCATCATGGCGCGGTTGATGCTGCTGGCTGGAGAAAAGTCGGTGACGGGAAATTTCACTTTAGACGCCAGGACTACCCAACTGGGCTGGGACGATGCGGCGGTCGTTGGATTTGTCGTGCTGATGATGTTCCGGGATGTGGTGTGCCAGATCTTCCAGGCGAATCAGACAGTCAATCACGTATTGCCGCGTGACTGCTATGGAAGGGGCCCGGACTACCGCTTTCGGAACGGCCTCCTGCAGAGCCGTCACTGAGATATGGAGCTTGAATTCCTGCCTGAGACTGGCGGCCCATCATTCACTGCATCGCCACAGGGTGTCCTCAACCTTGAACGCAAGCGCCCGACTACCCCGAGACGCCGCATTGCCTGGTGGTTAGAGCAGATTCAGGCCCGGCGGCGACCCGCCACGACGCCCATGAGGGCAACAAGTGCAGCCAGCATGAGCGCATGGGTAGCCGGCTCTGGAACAGCGCTCAGAACCCCGAACAGCCCGTGAGTTTCGCCGTCGGGACCCGCAGTGAAGTACAGCATCTGGCGGCTCCCGGCAGAGCCATCGTTCCCGGGCGATATGGCCCACAGCCCGTCGATGGCGAGCGGTTGATTGCTGGCGTCGAGAAGCTGCCCCAGGTACGCGTCATTATTCAACAGGTCGAATGCGCTGATCCGGCCGTCCCCGAAGTTGCCTACCAGCAATGCACCCGCCATCGCACCGAATGAGCCCGGTGCGATCGCAAGGCCCCACGGTGCATTCAGGGTCCCTTGGCTGGCGACCCGTCTGATGAGGTTGCCGTTGAGGTCGAAGCTATTGACAATGCCGGCCCCTGCGCCCGGGATTTCATCCTGTTTGTTGGCGTCCTGTCGGGCATAGGTCACATACAGGATGCCGTTCAGGTTCTGGACGTTGAACGGCGCGTAGCCGGCAGGAAGGTTCGGATC
>JAHFQQ010000143.1 GCA_023259235.1 Polaromonas sp.
GCCTGGTGACGCCAACGCAAATCAGCCAGTTGATCGATGCCTGCGAACATGACGAGGTGGGCGGTTTGCTGGCCCACAAATTGCCCGACACACTGAAGCAGGAATCCGGCGGGCGCGTCCTCACCACGCTGGAGCGCGGCGACAAGTGGCTGGCGCAGACGCCTCAGATGCTTCACCTCGGCACCTTGCTACGAGCGCTTGAATTCGCTGGCGGGGCTGTCACCGACGAATCCAGCGCCGTCGAGGCCCTCGGCCTGTCCCCGAGGCTGGTGCCCGGCAGTGCGCAAAATTTCAAGGTCACTTACCCGGAAGACTTTGCGCTGGCCGAGGCCATTCTCCTTGGCCGCGGCCGTGTGGCTTGAGCCCATCGCCCGCCGAAAAAAACCCCATTTTCGCTACCCACCTGAAAGCGCTCCACCATGAATCCCGACCCTGCTTCACTGCCTGCCCGACTTTCTGCGCCGCGGATTGGCGAAGGCTGGGACACGCACGCGCTGGTACCCGGTCGCAAACTCGTCATTGGCGGCGTCGAGGTTGCCCATCCGCTGGGCCTGCTCGGGCATTCGGATGCCGATGTGCTGCTGCATGCCATCACCGATGCGCTGCTGGGAGCGGCCGGACTGGGTGATATTGGCAGCCATTTTCCTGATACCGACGCGCGCTTCAAGGACGCCGATTCCATGAAGCTGCTCGCGGCGGCGGGCCGACTGCTGGAAGCGCGCGGCTACCGGGTCGGCAATATCGACAGCACCGTAACGGCGCAGGCGCCGAAACTTGCCGCTTACCTCCCGGCGATGCGCGCCCGAATTTCTGAGGCTTTGGGGCTGAAGGAAGGCCAGGTCAATATCAAAGCCAAGACCGCCGAAAGGCTCGGGCCGGTCGGGCAGGGCTTGAGCATCGAAGCGCGCGCCGTGGTGTTGCTGTATTAGCGCTATTGTTTCAATAGCTGGTTATGCCCGTTCTGCATGGGTAAAAGCTACTTTTCGCATATAAAAATTTAAAAAACACGGTTCAGCTCCGGCGCAGCTTGATGTGCGCGACGAGCCCGCCCGATTCGGTGTTGGCCAGGCTGAACACGCCGCCCATGCGCTGAATGGTCTTTTCGACGATCGCCAGCCCGAGACCCGCGCCGGTGGCCGCCGTGCGCGCCGCATCGCCCCGAAAAAACGGACGAGTCAGCTTGGACAGGGTTTCCGGTGCCACGCCTGTGCCGTGGTCGCGCACCTTGATCAGTACCCACTGGTCGCGGCTCTTGGCGGCGATATCGACAAGCGCCACGCCGGTCTCTGGCGTTTTGCCATAGCGCCGGGCGTTTTCCAGCAGGTTGGAGATGACCCGCGACAGCTCGACTTCATCAGCCAGGATCGTCAGGTTGCCGGGGAGGGTGACCGTTACGCGCATGTCGTCATAGTCGGCTACGGCATAGACCGCCGCCTCGACGACGGCATTGAGCGATACCGGCTCAAGGCGCGGCGGCTCGGGCCGGGCGTAATCGAGAAACTTGTCGATGATGGCGTCAAGCTGGGCGATGTCGGCGACCATGTGCCCGCGCGCATCCCGGTCGGCCACGCTCATTTCGGTTTCCAGGCGCAGGCGCGCCAGCGGCGTGCGCAGGTCATGGGAAATGCCGGCCAGCATGATCACCCGGTCCTGCTCGATCTTGGACAACTGATCGGCCATGCGGTTAAAGCCGATATTGACCTCGCGGATCTCGCTGGTCGCCACTTTTTCGTCGAGCCGGCTGGCGTCAAAGTCGCCGTCGCGCATGCGGCTGGCCGCGAACGAAAGGTTTTTCAGGGGCCGGTTGATCAGGCGTGCAATCAGGGCTGCTCCGGCGAGCGAAAGCGCGGCGGCCGTGATCAGCCAGATCAGCCAGGTGCTGCCGCGCGACGGGCCTGCCCGGGACGGGTCAGTGCGCAGCCAGTAGGAGTCTCCGTCAATGGTAAAGCCGACCCACAGACCCTTCTGGCCATTGACAGTGCTGGCGATCACGGTGCCTGCGCCCAGCCGGTCCTTGAGCTCCTGCGCGATGCGTTCATCGAATTGATCGCTCTCGAAGGCTTCGAATTTGTCTTTGGGTTCACGCGGCGTGATGCGCACCTGCTCTTCGTCGGCCAGCGTCTTGATCAGCGAGACCCGGGCGATGGAGTCGGAGTAGCGCAGCGCGGCGCGGCTCAGGTTCACAAGCGATGCCAGCTGCTGGGCGCTCTGGATGGCGCGCGGCTCGGACTCGAGCGCGCGGAAGGTTTGCAGCCAGGCCACGATGGAGCCGAGCAGCAGCAGCGCCAGAAAGAAAAAAGTCCGCCAGAACAGGCTGAAACCCCGGCGCGGCCGCATTTCAATCGGCGCCGGGGCAGTTTCAAGCGGAGTCGGGTTGGAAATATCCATGGAAGAGGTCAACGGGCCGGAGCTACCGAAAGCGGAACAGGCCGCTGAAAAAGCAGCCGCGCGGCGCGACCGTCGGCGGGAGCTGCCGACGTTCGTGCCGCGCGCTGCCGATCGGCCCTGGCCGGGCGGCGCTCAGTTGGTTCCGTCCGGAACGAAGACGTAGCCAACTCCCCACACGGTCTGAATGTAGCGCGGTGCGGCTGCATCCACCTCAACCAGCTTGCGCAGGCGCGAGACCTGCACGTCCAGGCTGCGGTCAAATGGCTCGAACTCGCGGCCGCGCGCCAGCTGCGCCAGCTTTTCGCGGGAAAGCGGCTGCCGCGGGTGGCGCACCAGGGTTTTGAGCATGGCAAATTCGCCGGTGGTCAGCGGCAGATCCTCGCCATTTTTGTGCAGGGTGCGCAAGCCCATGTCGAATGAAAACGGGCCAAAGGTAACCACCTCCTGGTCGCTTGAGGGCGCGCCAGGAACCTCAACCGTGGGGCGGCGGCGCAGCACGGCGTGAATTCGGGCCAGCAGCTCGCGCGGGTTGAAAGGCTTGGCCAGGTAGTCATCGGCGCCGACTTCCAGGCCGACGATGCGGTCCACATCCTCGCCCTTGGCGGTGAGCATGATGATGGGAGTGCGGTCGTTGGCAGAGCGCAGGCGGCGGCAGATGGACAGGCCGTCTTCGCCAGGCATCATCAGGTCAAGCACGATCAGGTCAACCGCGTCGCGCAGCATGATGCGGTTCAGCGCCTTGCTGTCTTCCGCGAGAATGACTTCAAAACCTTCCTGCGCCAGATAGCGGCGCAGCAGGTCACGAATGCGGGCATCGTCGTCGAGAATCAGGATTTTGTCGGTGCGGGCATTGGGGGTAGCTTGGGTCATGGTGATCCGGTAATTTGTAACACGGCCATTTTGAGGGCTGAAAACCCGGGATGTCTCACTTTTCACTCACTTTGACACACTGTTACAAAAATCGCGAAAAAATGCAAGCGGCCCGGCTTTTCCCGGGCAAGTAGTCGAGAGCAATTTTGGGCTGGCGCATCATGCAAAATGCTTCATGAAACTTCGCAGGCCAATGGCAATTGCCACCCTCACCCGATAAGGCTGAAAACTCCATGCGTACCACAAAACTGATAGCTGTTTGCACCCTGCTGGCGGGGGCTAACGTTATTTTTGCTCAAACTCCGCAGCCAGGTGCACCGCAAAATGTGGCGCAACTCTCAGCCAGCGGTTCGGTCGAGGTGCAGCAAGACCTGCTGTCGATTTCAATGAACACCACCCGTGACGGCACGGATGCCGGCATGGTGCAAAGCCAGCTCAAGCAGGCTCTCGATAGTGCGCTGGCTCTGGCCAGGCAGACTGCGGTTCCTGGCCAGATGGAGCTGCGAACCGGCAATTTCAGCCTGTATCCGCGCTACGGCAAGGACGGCAAGATCAATGGCTGGCAAGGCTCCACGGAACTGGTCCTTGAAGGCAGGGATTTCCCGCGCATCACTGGCACAGCGGGAAAAATCCAGACCTTGACTCTGGGACGCGTCAGTTTTTCCCTGAGCCGCGAGCAGCGCGCCAAAGTGGAAGCCGAGGCCCAGACCCTGGCGATCGGGCGCTTCAAGGACAAGGCTGGCGAGATTGCGAAAGGGTTTGGCTTTGGCGGCTACTCCGTGCGCGAGGTGGCCGTTACGGCCAATGATCAGGGCTACACGCCGCTGCCGCGCGTGATGGCGATGCAGGCCAAATCGGAAGCAGCCGATTCGCCCGTCTCCGTGGAAGCCGGCAAAAGCACGGTGCTGGTCAACGTGAGCGGCTCAATCCAGATGAAGTAGGAGCAATCAACCAATGATGCCGCTCATCACCCATCTGACGGGAAGCAGCGCACTTTTCCCGCAGCCATATTGACGCCAACCGCGATACCACCGAAATTGACGTTTCGCTGTTCGGCACGCATTGGGCTGCAACGCCGTGAATGTGATCGAAGGCTTTGAGGAAATCTGAATGGAACAGGTAGGTTGCGTCGTGATCGGCGCGGGCGTAGTCGGGCTGGCCGTGGCGCGCGCCCTGGCCCTGCGAGGCAGGCAAGTCGTGGTGCTGGAGGCAGCCAGCGCGATCGGCACCGGCAGCAGTTCGCGCAACAGTGAAGTCATTCATGCCGGCATTTACTACCCGCAGGGCTCGCTCAAGGCCAGTCTGTGTGTTCAGGGCAGGGAACTGCTGTATCACTACTGCGCCACGCGCAACGTTGGCCATAGCCGTTGCGGCAAGCTGATTGTGGCCACCAGCGACGCACAGGTGGCGCAATTGCAAGGCGTTATCGACAATGCGGCAGCCAATGGCGTGCCGGGCCTGGCGCTGCTCACGCGGGAACAGGCGAGGGCATTGGAGCCGCAACTTCAATGCGTGGCGGCAGTGCATTCACCCAGCACAGGCATTGTCGATAGCCATGCCCTGATGCTGGCGCTGCAAGGCGATCTGGAAAATGCTGGCGGCGTTGTGGTGCTAAATACGCCGCTAGCCCATGCAGAATGTATGCAAGACGCTATTATTTTGGTAGCGAAAGACGGTACCGGGCTGAAAGCCAAAACCGTGGTCAATGCGGCGGGACTGCAGGCGCAGGCACTCGCCAGGCGTTTTGCCGGGCTCTCCGCCCATCTTGTTCCGCGTGCTTACTATGCCAAGGGCAACTACTTCACCCTTGCCGGGCGCTCACCGTTCAAGCGACTGATTTATCCGCTACCCGAGGCCGCTGGCCTGGGTGTTCATCTCACGATTGATCTGGGCGGGCAGGCCAGGTTTGGCCCTGATGTGCAGTGGGTCAGCTCTCCTGAATGTCTGGCGGTGGACCCGGCGCGCGGCGATGCGTTCTACGCGGAGGTGCGCAAGTACTGGCCCGCGCTGGAGGACGGCGCCCTGACTCCGGGCTACGCCGGCATTCGTCCCAAAATTCAGGCGCCTGGCGAGCCAGCCCGCGACTTTCTGATTCAGGGCCCCGCCCGGCATGGCGTGGCCGGGCTGGTCAACCTGTTTGGTGTTGAATCGCCTGGCCTGACCAGCGCACTGGCGATCGGCGAGTACGTCTGCCGACTGCTTTGAAAAACCGCTTATTGCGCGGTCCAGCCGCCGTCCATGTTCCAGGCGACGCCGCGCACATTATTGCCCGCGGGCGAGCAGAAAAACACGGCTAGCGCACCGAGTTCTTCGGGCGTGGTGAATTGCAGCGAGGGTTCTTTTTCACCCAGCAGTTGCTGCTTGGCCGCATCATCGGAGATGCCCGCCGCCGCAGCCCTGGCATCCACCTGTTTTTGCACCAGCGGCGTCAGGACCCAGCCGGGGCAGATGGCGTTGCAGGTCACTCCCGTGGTGGCGTTTTCAAGGGCCGTCACTTTGGTCAGGCCGACAATGCCGTGTTTGGCGGCCACATACGCTGATTTTTCAGCCGAAGCGACCAGGCCATGCACCGAGGCGACGTTGATGATGCGCCCCCATCCTTTGCCCTTGTTGGCCGCCTGCATGGCAGGCAGCGCCAGCCGGGTGGCGTGAAAGGCGCTGCTCAGGTTGATCGCGATCACGGCGTCCCATTTCTCAACCGGGAAGTTTTCGATTTTTGCGACATGCTGAATGCCCGCGTTGTTGACCAGAATATCGACCTGGCCAAACTGCGTCGCGGCAAACTTCATCATGTCTTCAATCTCGGCCGGTTTGCTCATGTCGGCACCGTGGTAGGCCACCTTGACGCCAAGCGCGGCGATCTCCGCCTTGGGACCGTTCACATCGCCAAAGCCGTTCAGGACGATGTTGGCACCCTGGGCTGCCAGGGCTTTGGCGATACCCAGGCCGATCCCGCTGGTGGAGCCGGTGACGAGCGCTGTTTTACCTTTGAGCATGAAGATTCTCCATATGAATTACGATACTTTTGGCGCAGTTTGAAAAGTGTGCCTCGAAAAAAATCAAAAATCATTATCAACCCTGAGCCGCGGACTGCCTGCACCATGACCGAACCTGCCCTGTACCATGCAAATTGCCCTGATGCCGCAGGCGGCCATTGCATGGCTTATTGGCAATGGGGCCGGCCTGACGCCAGCCATGTTGTCGTGTGCGTGCATGGCCTGTCCCGCCAGGGGCGCGATTTTGATGTGCTGGCACAGGCCTTGTGCGAGCGGGCCACGGCGCAGCCTGGCGGCATTCGCGTGGTCTGCCCCGACGTGGCAGGCCGGGGTGAAAGCGACTGGCTCAAAGACCCGATGGGCTACCAGGTGCCAACTTATGCAGCCGACATGCTGGTGTTGCTGGCGCATCTGCACGCCCAGTCGCCCATCATCACGCTTGACTGGGTCGGCACCAGCATGGGCGGGCTGATTGGCATGGCGCTGAGCGGCCAGCCCGATCTGCCGATGCCGGTGCCGGTTCGAAAACTCGTGCTGAACGACGTCGGCCCGGCAGTCGAGTGGCGGGCGATTGAGCGGATTGGCGCTTATCTGGGCCAGGCCCGGTATTTCAGCAGTGTTCAGGAAGCAGCCGACGCCATGTGGGCGGTTTCCCGGAGTTTTGGTCCCCATACACCGGAACAATGGCTGGCGCTGTCGCGTGCCATGGTCAAGCCGGTGTCAGCCGCTGCCGGCAGCAAGCTGCGGCTGCATTACGACCCGGCGATCGCTGTGCCATTCAAGCTGCTTTCCGAAGAATCCGCGCAACAGGGCGAGGCTCTGCTCTGGCAGCTTTACGACCATATCAAAGCCGAGACGCTTTTGCTTCGCGGCGCACAGTCGGATTTGCTGAGTCGCGAGACGGCTCAAGCCATGACGCAGCGCGGTCCCAAGGCCAGGCTGATCGAGTTTGCGGGAGTCGGACATGCACCCACCCTGGTTGCCAGCGATCAGGTTGCTGCGGCAGCTGGTTTCCTGCTGAGTTAGCGTCGGGCATTGAACGGAATGAACGTTGATGAAAAAAAATCACGCCCCTGACCTGGCCGCAGGGCCGGACAGCAGCGCCTCGATCATGGCCGCCACGTCCGACAGCCTGTCGGCGCAGCCGCATGCCCTGGCGCGCGCGCGCGCCTTTGCCGAGCCGTTGCTTGCCGACGAGATCCTGGACACCGGGGAAAATACCCTGGCGCACGCCGATGCCGTTGCCGCCATCCTGAAATCGATTGGCGGCTCCGAGGCAATGCAGGCCGCCACTTACCTGGTTTATGCCTGCCAGCACCTGAACAGGCCACAGGAAGTCATCACCAAGGCATTCGGTGCCGACTATGCCGCGCTGGCGATGGAAACCACCAAGCTGGTCCAGGTGCAGCGCCAGGCGCGAACGGCAAACGCCAGGGCGCAGTTGCTTGACGATGCTGCTGCGCAGACCGAGAACGTGCGCAAGATGCTGCTGGCCTTTTCGCGCGACTTGCGCGTGGTCATGCTGCGATTGGCGTCGCGCCTGCAGACTTTGCGCCACCATGCAGCGAGCAGGCAGCCCGCGCCGACGGCGCTGGCGCGTGAGTCGCTGCAGGTGTTCGCGCCGCTGGCCAACCGACTCGGGATCGGGCAGATCAAGTGGGAAATGGAAGACCTGGCCTTTCGGACTCTGGAGCCCGATACCTACAGGCAAACGGCCCGCATGCTCGACGAAAAACGCGTTGAACGTGAGAACTTCATGGCTGAGCTGCGTGCTCGTCTGGAACGCGAGCTGAACCAGAACGGCATCGCCGCGCTGGTACAGGGCCGGCCCAAGCACATCTACAGCATTGTCAAGAAAATGCGTGGCAAGTCGCTGGATTTTGACCGCGTATTTGATATCCGTGCGCTGCGCGTGATTGCCGCCGATGTGAACGGCTGTTATGCGGCCCTTGGGTTTGTGCATTCGCGCTTTACGCCCATAGAGGGTGAGTTTGACGACTACATCGCCAAGCCAAAACCCAACGGTTACCAATCCTTGCATACGGTGGTGCGTGACGAGGCCGGGCGGGCAATCGAGATCCAGATCCGGACCCAGGCCATGCACGACCATGCGGAAAACGGCGTGGCGGCGCATTGGGCCTACAAGGAGGCTGGCGTCAAGGGTTACAGCGGCGTTACGGCCAGCAGCGAGTATGACGCCAAGATTGCCGTGCTGCGGCAGCTGCTGGCATGGGAGCGGGATCTGTCCGGTCCGGCAGCCCAGCGTGCACGTGAGGCCAACAAAGGCTTGTTTGAAGATCGCATTTACGTGCTGACCCCCGATGCGGCCATTGTGGAGCTGCCGCAGGGCGCGACCGCCGTGGACTTCGCCTACAGCGTGCA
>JAHFQQ010000144.1 GCA_023259235.1 Polaromonas sp.
GGATCAGACAAAATAATTTCACGCCATCCCTGCACTGCAGCCACGGCAAAGACCTGACGGATCAAATCAGTGAACTCGACCCGGCCGCTAAACCGTCCTTCCAGCAAGGCCGGGGATGCAGCGGATGCATTTTGAGACTTCATAAGCCTTTCCTTCCGGTTTAAGCTGACTTTCCGTGGAATGGGTGCAGTGCGCTTCAGTGCGCCGTACCAGGCAGTTTATTGCGTTCTTGCCAGCCAGCCTGCGCGGCTCTGCACGCTTGAACAGAGGCTCAAACCCGGGGACCGCCTGGCGCACCAGGAAATGCCCTTCCCGCCAGTAGCGACGCATGCACTGCGCCGCACTCGGGCCGGCGAGAAGCGCGAGGGATTGATTGATATCCATGGGACAATTGTCCGATGAAAATCACCCCGCAATGCGTCGTAGCCCTGACATGGACGCTGAAAGACACACTGGGCGAGGTACTCGACGAACTGGGTGACCCGGTTGAATTTTTGCTTGGCGGCGATGATTTACTGGCCAAAATCGAAGAATCCCTGCAAGGCCACGAATCCGGAGACCGGCTTGACCTGCACCTGGAGCCCGAATACGCGTTCGGTGACTACGATGAAACCCTGGTTTTTCTCGAACCCCGCACCCTTTTCCCGGCAGAGCTGGAAGAAGGCATGACATTCGATGGCGCAGCCCTTCCCGCAGGCCTTGGCGGGCAGATCCCACAAAATCACATTTATACGGTCACCGAGATTTACCCCGAGCACGTGGTGCTTGACGGCAACCACCCGCTCGCCGGAATTGCCATCCGGCTCGCTGTAAAGATTGAAGCCGTGCGCCAGGCCAGCGAGGACGAAATAGGTCGGGGCACCCTGGGCACGGGTTTTTTCAAGCTGGAGCCCCTCGTTCCCGGCAACGACACGCTGCATTGAGCAAGCCAACGGGGCGCCCTGGTCGAACCGCAGCGCCTGCCGCGTTTAAAGGGGTTTCAGGTTTCAATAGCGAAATAGCTGGCCGTTTTCGATCCGGACCCGGTCGCCCGGCTGCAGATCACCGTAGGACGGCACGTCATAGGCGCGAAAACCGCCATTGTCGAGCTGGATGGTGACACGATAGCCTCCCTGAACATTGTTGTTCCGGTTCTTTTCGAGGGCGTTGCCCGCGACCGCGCCTCCCACAGCGCCGATCACCGTGGCGACATCACGTCCACCGCCGCTGCCGATCTGATGACCGATGACTGCGCCGGCAACACCACCAACCACGGCCCCAACGCCGCTGGTCTGGCCTTGACCCTGGGCCTGCAGGGCTTCCACGTTACTGACATGCCCGTATTCAACGTAGTTGCCCTGCGGGTTCTGTGCCGGATAGCTCGAACTCGGGTAGTTTGAGGCCGGATAAGTCGAGGTCGGGTAGGCCGGCGCTGGTGAGTATGTCGGTGGTGCAACGCAGGCAGCCATGCCGGCCAGTAAAACCACTGAAGCAGAAACCGAAATAAGGCGGAAAACGTGGCGCATGGATATCTCCTGTTAAAAACGTTCGCGGGATCCTCGCGCAACCCGCTCATTTTGAACAACAAGCAGGTGACCCGAATACGCCCATGACCTGATTACATGCATATCACCCGGCTTGGGGAATGGGGTCTCAGGCTGTCCCGCTGTGGGATGCCGCGACCCACCAATGTAGGAAATTCCTGACACCGAAGGCGCAAATGCCCATCAGGTCAGGTTTTGCCGGTCGAGCCATAGCCGCCTTCGCTGCGTTCGCTGGCGGCAAATTCAGCGACCACATTGAAATGCGCCTGCACCACCGGCACGATCACCAGCTGCGCGATGCGATCCATCGGCTCGATGGTGAACGGCACGTCGCTGCGATTCCAGGCGCTGACCATCAGCTGGCCCTGGTAGTCACTGTCAATCAGTCCGACCAGATTGCCCAGCACAATGCCGTGCTTGTGGCCCAACCCCGAGCGCGGCAAAATCAGCGCGGCATAGCCGGGGTCGCGCAGATGCATCGCCAGTCCAGTGGGCACAAGCTGCCACGCACCGGCGCCCAAGGTGAGTGGCTCATCCAGACAGGCGCGCAGATCGAGCCCGGCGCTGCCCGGCGTGGCGTAGCGGGGAAGATTGCCCTGCAGGCGCGGATCGATGATCTTGACGTCAATTTTCATGAATTGCCCAGGCTGATATCCTGAACGTTTTGCTGCGCCAGGCCCAACGCGCTCATCCGCGTCGCAATCTCCCGAACCAGCCGCCGCGCAAGCAACAGCTTGGACGCCCTGGGTACTTCGGTACAACCCTGCGCATCGACCAGCAGCAACGCGTTGTGATCCTGGCCAAAGGTGTCGGGCCCGATGTTGCCAACCAGCAGCGGCACGTTTTTGCGCAGGCGTTTGGCCTGGGCGTTCTCATGCAGATCGTGGCTTTCGGCCGCAAAGCCCACGCAAAACGGCTTGCCGGCGTGGCCGGTGGCGAGCCGGGCGACCGTGGCCAGGATATCGGCGTTCTCCGTGAACTGCAGTTGGGGCGGCTGGCGCGAGCCATCCTTCTTGATCTTTTGGGTGGACGGCACCGCCGGCCGCCAATCCGCCACTGCCGCAGTTGCTATGAAAACAGTAGCTGACTGCGCCCGCAGCATAACGGCATCGAGCATATTTTGTGCTGATATCACATCAATGCGGGCGACGCCGCGCGGCGTTGGCAGACTGGCTGGCCCGGCAATCAGCGTGACCTCGGCACCGGCTTCACGCGCCGCGCGCGCGATGGCAAAACCCATTTTTCCGCTTGACAGGTTGGTGATGCCGCGCACCGGATCGATGGCTTCATAGGTCGGCCCGGCCGTCACCAGCACCTTCTGGCCAGCCAACGCCTTGGGGACAAAGAACGCGATGATGTCCTCCATCAGTTGCCAGGGCTCGAGCATGCGGCCATCGCCAGTTTCACCGCAGGCCTGAAAACCGGTGCCCACGCCCAGAACCTTGGCGCCGTCGGCCTCAAGCTGCCGCAGGTTGCGCTGGGTAGCCGGATGCGCATACATCTCGCGGTTCATGGCGGGCGCAACCAGCAGCGGCACCTTGTCGATGGGCCGGGCCAGGCACATCAGGCCCAACAGGTCGGAGGCAGAGCCATGCAGCAGTTTGGCGATGAAGTCGGCACTGCAAGGCGCAATCAGGATGGCGTCAGCCTGCCTTGAGAGGTTGATGTGCGCCATGTTGTTGGCCTCGCGGCTGTCCCACTGGCTGGTGTAAACCGGTCGCCCGCTGAGCGCCTGCATCGTGACCGGCGTGATGAACTGCTCGGCCGCCGCGGTCATGACCACCTGCACCGTGGCGCCGGCCTTGATCAGCGCGCGACACAACTCCGCCGACTTGTAGCAGGCAATTCCCCCGGTCAGGCCCAGCACCAGGTGTTTTCCGGCCAGATCAGGGATTTCGCCGCAGCCAGGTTCATTTGCTTGATTTGTCATGTTCCGCAATGTAGCAGTTTGCCGCCGGTATCATGCCGCGCGCCAGCCACCCCGTATAATCCACGTTTACCACCTCAGCGAACTTGCGGTTCGGGCCCAGCATGACCAAATTTGTCTTCGTCACCGGCGGTGTGGTGTCTTCCCTGGGCAAGGGAATCGCCTCAGCCTCCCTCGCTGCGATCCTAGAATCGCGAGGCCTTAAAGTCACTTTGATCAAGCTCGATCCCTACATCAATGTGGATCCGGGCACCATGTCACCGTTTCAGCACGGCGAGGTGTTTGTAACCGACGATGGCGCAGAAACCGACCTGGATCTGGGCCACTACGAGCGTTTCATCGAAACGCGGATGCGCAAGCCCAACAATTTCACCACTGGCCAGATTTATCAAAGCGTGCTCGAAAAGGAGCGCCGCGGCGACTACCTTGGAAAAACCGTCCAGGTGATTCCGCATGTCACCAATGAAATTCAGGATTTCATCAAGCGCGGCGCACGCTATGAAACGCCGGAGGCCGTGGATGTGGCCATTGTCGAAATTGGCGGCACCGTGGGCGACATCGAGTCGCTCCCCTTTCTGGAAGCCGTGCGCCAGATGAGCCTGCGCATGGGGCCGAACAACACCGCGTTTGTGCACCTGACCTACGTGCCGTGGATTGCCGCGGCGGGTGAACTCAAAACCAAGCCAACACAGCACACGGCCCAGAAGCTGCGCGAAATCGGTATTCAGGCTGACGTGTTGCTGTGCCGGGCCGACCGCCGCATTCCACAGGAGGAGCGCGACAAGATCTCGCTGTTTTCGAACGTACCCGAGTGGGGCGTCATTTCCATGTGGGATGTGGACACGATCTACAAGGTCCCCAGAATGCTGCACGAGCAGGGTCTGGACGGACTGATCTGCGACAAACTGCGCCTGAACACGCCGCCGGCCAATCTCAAGCGCTGGGACGATCTGGTGTATGAAACCGAGCACCCCAAGACCGAGGTCAACATCGCCATGGTTGGCAAGTACGTCGACCTGAGCGACAGTTACAAGTCGCTGAACGAAGCGTTGCGCCATGCCGGCATGAAAAATCATGCCAGGGTGGTGATCGAATATGTCGATTCAGAAACCATCACCGTCGACAATGTCTCGCACCTGTCGAAATTTGATGGCATTTTGGTGCCCGGCGGATTTGGCGTACGCGGTGTCGAAGGCAAGATCTGCGCCGCCCGCTTTGCCCGCGAAAACAAAATCCCCTACCTGGGCATTTGCCTGGGCATGCAGGTTGCCACGATCGAGTTTGCGCGCCATGTTGCGGGCCTCAAGGGAGCCAACAGCACCGAGTTCGACCCAGCCACCCCGCATCCGGTCATTGCCCTCATCACCGAGTGGAAAGACGCCGATGGCAGCATCAAAACGCGCCATAGCGAATCCGACCTGGGCGGTACCATGCGGCTGGGAGCGCAGAGTGCCGACGTTGCCAAGGGCACCCTTGCCCACAAGATATACGGCGATGTGGTCACCGAACGCCACCGCCACCGCTATGAAGCCAACGTCAATTACCTCGATGCCTTGCGTAAATCAGGCCTGGTTGTTTCCGCACTGACGCAGCGTGAACATCTGACAGAAATTGTCGAGTTGCCGCAGGACGTTCATCCCTGGTTCATGGGCGTTCAATTTCACCCGGAATTCAAATCCACTCCCTGGAACGGCCATCCGCTGTTCAACGCCTATATTGCAGCGGCGCTTGAGCGCCGCGTGACCGCCAGTCAGGCTGGTCGGGACCCAAAAACTGCCGCAAAACCCCTCAAGGCAGTGGCCTGAGATGAAACTTTGCGGATTCGAAATTGGCCTGAAGCAGCCGTTTTTTTTGATTGCAGGTCCCTGCGTCATTGAATCCCTGCAACTGCAGATGGATACCGCCGGCACACTCCAGGAGATCACGTCGGCCCTGGGTATTCCGTTTGTTTTCAAGAGCAGCTTCGACAAGGCCAATCGTTCGTCGGGCGGCAGTTTTCGTGGCCCCGGCCTCGACAAAGGCCTTGAGATCCTGGCTCGCGTCAAACAGGAATTGACCCTGCCGATACTGACCGATATACACGATGAGTTGCAAATTGCGCAGGTTGCCAGCGTGGTCGATGTATTGCAAACCCCGGCTTTTCTATGCAGGCAAACCGACTTCATTCATGCGGTGGCTCAATCGGGCAAACCGGTGAATATAAAAAAGGGGCAGTTTCTGGCGCCGGGCGACATGAAAAACGTTATCGACAAGGCGCGCGCCGCAGCACGTGAAAAGGGCCTCAATGAAGACAACTTCATGGCCTGTGAACGCGGGGTCAGTTTTGGCTATAACAACCTGGTATCCGACATGCGAAGCCTGGCGATCATGCGGGAAACCAAAGCGCCGGTGGTGTTTGATGCAACCCACTCGGTACAACTTCCCGGTGCCAATGGCGGCAGCAGCGGCGGCCAGCGCGAAATGGTGCCGGTACTGGCGCGCGCCGCGGTGGCCGTTGGGGTGGCGGGGATATTCATGGAAACGCACACCGATCCGGCCAAGGCCCTGAGCGACGGCCCCAATGCCGTGCCCCTCAAACACATGAAGGCCTTGCTGGAAACGCTGCTCGAACTCGATCACGTGACCAAAAAAAATGGTTTTCTCGAAGACTGCTTTGGAAACTAGTCCATGCACACCACAGCGTACATATGAGTGCCTACATCATCGCCAACATAACCGTTACCAACCCGGTGCAGTATGAAGACTACAAAAAATGGTCCAGTGCAGCCATGCAGGTGCACGGCGCGCAGGTCTGCGTACGCGGCGGCAAGGTTGAGGTGCTGGAAGGAGACTGGCAGCCTGACCGGTTGATCATCCTGAAATTTCCGACTTTTGAGGCCGCCATGGCGTTTGATGCCTCACCCGAGTACGGCAAGGCGAGAGCCGCACGGCAGGGAGCGGCCATCATGCGCATGATCGTGGTCGAAGGCGTTTGAACCTTCTCGGCTGCGCATTTCAGGACAGTTTCAAGGTTTTGTAATTTTGATTTGAAAGAACACAAATGAGCGCAATTGTTGATATCGTCGGCCGGGAAATTCTCGACAGCCGAGGCAACCCTACCGTCGAGTGCGACGTGCTGCTGGAGTCTGGCGTGATGGGTCGTGCCTCCGTGCCGTCCGGCGCATCAACCGGCTCACGCGAAGCCATCGAACTGCGTGATGGCGACAAATCACGCTATCTTGGCAAAGGCGTTTTGAAGGCCATTGAACACATCAACACCGAAATCTCCGAAGCCGTGCTCGGCCTGGATGCCAGCGAACAAGCCTTTCTGGACCGCACACTGATTGACCTGGACGGCACTGACAACAAATCGCGACTGGGCGCCAACGCCATGCTGGCCGTCAGCATGGCGGTAGCGCGTGCAGCAGCAGAAGAAGCCGGCCTGCCGCTGTACCGCTATTTTGGCGGCAGCGGCGCCATGCAAATGCCGGTGCCCATGATGAACGTCATCAACGGTGGCGAGCACGCCAACAACAACCTCGATCTGCAGGAATTCATGATCATCCCGGTGGGCGCTCCGAGCTTTCGCGAAGCCGTGCGTTACGGTGCGGAAGTGTTTCATGCGCTGAAAACCATTCTCAATGCCAGGGGCATGAGTACTGCCGTCGGCGATGAGGGCGGCTTTGCGCCCAGCGTGGCGAACCACGAAGCAGCCATCCAGATGATCCTGGAGGCGATTGACAAGGCCGGCTTTGTAGCCGGTGAGCAAATTGCGCTGGGACTCGATTGCGCTGCCTCCGAGTTTTACAAGGACGGCAAGTACCTGCTGTCTGGCGAAGGCCTGAGCCTCGACGCCAACGAGTGGACCAACATCCTGGCAACCTGGGTCGACAAATACCCCATCATCAGCATCGAAGACGGCATGGCCGAAGGCGACTGGGACGGCTGGAAGCTGCTCACCGGGCGTCTCGGTAAAAAAGTGCAGATCGTCGGCGATGACCTGTTTGTCACCAACACAAAAATCCTGAAGGAAGGCATCGACAAAGGCATTGCCAATTCGATCCTGATCAAGATCAACCAGATTGGCACACTGACCGAAACGTTTTCCGCCATTGAAATGGCCAAGCGTGCTGGTTACACCGCCGTGATCTCGCATCGTTCGGGCGAAACCGAGGACTCCACCATTGCCGACATCGCCGTGGGCACCAACGCCGGCCAGATCAAGACCGGCAGCTTGAGCCGTTCGGACCGCATGGCCAAGTACAACCAGTTGCTGCGCATTGAAGAAGACCTGGGTGACGTGGCGACCTACCCGGGCCGGGCAGCGTTCTATAACCTGCGTTAGCCAGACCACGTGACCTGCAAGTGGAAAAGCGCCTCGTCCCTGCCATCCTGATTGCACTGCTGGCGGTTTTCCATGCGCAACTCTGGATCGGCCGCGGCAGCATTCCCAGCGTGCGGGAGATGAAGCAGCGACTCGATCAGCAACTTGCAAAAAATGCGCAGGCCAAACTTGCCAATGACCAGTTGGCAGCCGAGGTCCGGGACCTCAAGGAAGGCCTGGAAATAGTGGAAGAAAAGGCCCGCAGCGAACTGGGCATGGTCAAGCCCAACGAAATTTTCGTGCAGGTCACCCCATAAACGGCTTATTGCACCGTTGCAGTCGGAGGCGGCTGCCGGCTCTGGCTGGTAAAGAGCTGCGCAGCGTCGACTGGATCAAAGCCATACTGCGCGCCACAAAACTCGCAGGCAACATCGACCGTGCCTCTCTCGGCAATGATGCTTTCAATTTCCGCCGGGCCCAGGCCGAGCAGCATGTTGCGCACACGTTCCTGCGAGCAACTGCAGGCAAAGCGCGGAGTCAAGGGCGCAGACCGCGTGTGCGGCTCGTCCCAGAACAGACGGCGCAGGATCGTGTCGGCATCGAGCGTTAACAGCTCCTCGGGTTTGAGTGTCGCAGCCAGCATGCCGATGCGCTGATAGTCTTCATCGGCATCGCCAACCATCCGGCCTTCCAGATTGCCCCGCCCCTGCACCGGAAGACGCTGGATCAGCAAGCCGGCGGCGACCTTCCCGTCCGCGGCCAGTACCAGCCGGGTGTCAAGCTGCTCGCTTTGCCGCATGTAATGCTCCAGTACCTGGCCCAGAGTTTCAATTTTTTCCAAATT
>JAHFQQ010000145.1:0-5569 GCA_023259235.1 Polaromonas sp.
AACAACCGCCCGACGATGCCCCCCATGAACAGCAGCGGGATGAACACCGCCACCAGCGAGACCGAGATCGACATGATCGTGAAGCCGATTTCCGCCGAACCCTGGAGGGCCGCCGCCATCGGCTTCATCCCCTTCTCGATGTGGCGGTAGATGTTCTCCAGCATCACGATGGCGTCGTCGATGATGAAGCCGATCGAGATGGTCAACGCCATCAGCGACAGATTGTCCAGGCTGTATCCCAGAAGGTACATCCCGGCGGCCGTGCCCAGCAGCGCCAGCGGCACCGTTAGGCCCGGGATCACGGTGGCCGGTACGCTCAGCAGGAAGATGAAGATCACCCCGATGACAGCTGCAATGGTGATCAGCAGCGTTTTTTCGACCTCGTCTACCGAGGCGCGGATATTTTGCGTGCGGTCAACCAGGATGTTGACAGAGACCGATGGTGGAATCGCTGCCCGCAGCCGGGGCAGCGCCGCCTTGATGCGCTCCACGGTGTCGATCACGTTGGCTCCCGGCTCCTTGTCGATGAACAGCACCAGCCCGCGGCCGTTTTGCAAGGTGCTGGCGGCGGGCGCTGCCGCACCGGCGTAGGCCCAGGCGGCGGAATTCACGTCTTCCGGTCCGGCAACGGCTACGCCGATGTCGCGCACGCGCACCGGCGCGCCATGACGATAGGCCAGCACAATGTCGTTCCACGGGCCGGCATGAAGCATCTGGTCATTGGTATAAACAGCGAAGCTCTGGTGTTGGCCGTTGATGCTGCCTGTGGGCTGGCTGACGGTCGCGGCGGCGATGGCGCTGCGCACGTCCTCGATGCTCATGCCCAGGGCGGCCAGCTTGACGGGATCGACCTGGACGCGCACCGACGGCTTTTGCTGACCGCCGATGTTGACCTGACCGACTCCCTGAATCTGCGAGATCTGCTGCGCCAGGATGGTGTCCGCGTACTCGTTCATCTGCGTCATCGGCATCGAGTCGGACTGGACTGCCAGCACCAGGATCGAAAAGTTGCCCGGATTGATCTCACGCAGGGTGGGCGGGCTTGGCAGATTCGACGGCAACTGGCCGCTGGCCGCCGTGATGGCCGTCTGCACATCGAGCGCGGCAGCGTCGATGTTGCGGCTCAAATCGAACTGCAGTGTGATTTGCGTAGTTCCCTGGGAATTGCTCGAAGTCATCTGCGACAGGCTGGAGATAAGCGCGAACTTGCGCTCCAGCGGCTGGGCGACGCTCGAAGCCATCGTCTCGGGATTCGCGCCGGGCAGGTTGGCGGTGACCTGAATCGTCGGGAAGTCCACCTGCGGCAGGGAAGACACCGGCAGTAGCGGAAACACCGCCGCGCCGACCAGAAATATCGCCAGCGCCAGCAGCGTCGTGCCGATCGGGCGTTTGATGAAGATGGCGGAAACGTTCACCGGCTTCCTCTCGCGGCGCTGGCCCCAGCCGCCGCTGTGGGTGCGGACACTGGCGCGGCAGCGACCCTGGTGCCGGAGGTGATCTTGTACTGTCCGTCGAGCACAACGCGCTCGCCTGCCGCCAGACCCGCGTCGACGATGGCCGTGCCGTCCTGGATCAGGGCCACCTTGATCGGTTGCATTCGAACCGTGTCGTCGGCATTCACGACGTAGGCATACGTGCCTTCCTGGTTGCGCTGCACCACGGCGGCTGGAACCGTGATGGCGTTTTCACGCTCACCCAGCACGAGGTGTGCGTTCAGATACTGCCCCGGCCAGAGCTTGTGCGTCGGGTTCGCGAACCGGCCCTTGAGTTGCACGGTGCCACTGCTGGTGTCGATCTGGTTGTTGACCAGAACGAGCTCGCCGGCGGCGAGCAAGGTCTTGTCGTCGCGCGTAAATACCTGCACTTTCAGGGGTTGTCGGCTTGCCTGCTGCGCGCGGTGGATGGCCTGCACGGCGTCTCCCGGCAGCGTGAAGGCGACTGCGATCGGGTCGATCTGGTTGATCACGACCAGGCCGTTGACATCGCTCGTGTGCACGATGTTGCCTGGGTCCACCAGCCGTGCCCCGACCCGTCCACTGATCGGTGCGACGATTTTGGTGAAACCGAGTTGCACCTGGGCGGAGTTGATTAGCGCGTCATCGACCTTGACCGCCGCATCGAGCTGCGCGACCAGGGTCTTTTGCGTGTCAAATTGCTGCTGCGTGGCGGCATCCTGCGCGAGCAGGGTGGTGTAACGCTTCAGATCAAGCCGGGCGTTGGCCAACTGCGCCTGATCCCTGGCCTTCTGGGCCTGTGCCTGCTGCAATTGGGCTTGCTGGGTACGCGGGTCCAGCTGCGCCAGCATCTGACCCGCCTTGACGTCCTGGCCTTCGGTGAACCCGACGCGCTGGAGCTGGCCGTCAATCTGGGTTTTCACGGTCACACTGGCCAGCGGGGTCACGGTGCCGACACCGGCCTGGTAGATCGGCAAATCCTGTTGCTGAACCCGGGCCAGGGTGACGTTCACCGGCGGCGCGGCTGGCTCCGGCGGTTTGGCGGAATGGGCGTTGCGGTCAAAACCGAACGTGGCCACGCCCGCGAGCACGAGCAGCGCGGCCGCTGTCAGCAGGATCAGGCGGCGTTGAAAAAACGGGGATTTCATGGTGTCAGCTTCCGGGTCTCGGAGGTCAAGGGGTTGGCGTTGGCAACGTTCGGGGCCGCGATGGGGGCTTGTGGTGGGGTGGAGGCCGGCGCGCCGTTGGCGGGCGCGGTGTCCCAGCCACCCCCCGTGGCCGTAATCAACGCCACACTGGCGGCCAGCTGGCGGCCACGCAACTGCACGGCGCTGCGCTGATTGGTCAGCGACAGCGTCTGCGCCGTGACCACACTCAGGTAGGTGGCGGTCCCGGCCTGGTACTGCGCCAGCGCCAGCCGCTCGGCCAGCTGCGAGGCCTGCACCGCTTGGTCCTGCAACACCACTTCATGGTCCAGCACACGCAGCAGCGCCAGGTTGTCTTCCACCTGCTGCAAGCTGTTGAGCACCGTTTGCTTGTACTGCGCCACCGAAACGTCGTAGGCCGCCAGCGCCTGCTCGCTTCGGGCTTTGCGCAGCCCGCCGTCAAACAGGGTCTGGGCCAGCGCGGCGCCGAGCGACCAGACCCGGCTTGGCGTATCGAACAGCGTGGCGAAGCCGGCACTGCTGAAGCCACCACTGGCACTCAGCATGAGCGACGGGAAGTAGGCGGCCCGGGCGACACCGATATTCGCATTCGCGATCGCCACGCGGCGCTCGGCACCGGCGACGTCCGGGCGGCGCTCCAGCAGCCCGGAAGGAACGCCTGCCGGGATCGTGGGCACGCGCGCACCCGGTTGGTCCATCGTTCCCACTGCCTGCGGCAGCGCAAAAGCCGCCGGCGACTTGCCGATCAGGGTCGCAATGGCGTGTTCGAGCTGGCTGCGCTGCGCCTGCAAGTCCACGCCCTGCGCCTGCGCAGTCTTGAGCTGGCTCTCGGCCAGCGCCACATCGGAGCGTAATGCCACCCCCACGGCGTACTGGTTTTGAGCCAGCTTCAGGGCGCGGGTGTACGCCTCGGCTGTGACGGCGTATAGCCGGATCAGCACATCGGTCACGCGCAGTTGCAGATAGTCCTGCGCGAGCGCGCTCTGGATGCTCAGTCGCGCCGCCGCGAGGTCGTCGGCACTGGCCTGGGCGCCGGCGTTGCCCGCTTCCACAGCGCGACGCACACTACCCCACAAGTCGGGCTCCCAGCTCGCGCCCACGCCCACACTGGGGTAGGTGCCCTCCTTGATGCTGCTGCTGTTGGTCAACGCGCGTGTGACACCCGCATTCACACCGAGCGTGGGCCACAGGCCGGCGCGCGTCACATCGGACAGTGCGCGGGCTTGCCGGTATTGAGCTTCGGCCTGGGCGATGTTCTGGTTCGCCTGGTTGGCCTGCACCATCAACCCGTTCAGCACGCTATCACCATACGCTTGCCACCACGGGTGCTGGCTGTCAACGGATTGAGGCGCAGCGGTCTTCCACGGACCGGCTTCCTTGTAAGCAGGCGGTATGTCCATGGCCGGGCGCACATAGTCGGGGCCAACGGCGGCGCAGCCCGCCAGTAAAACCACCAGCGCGGAACCTGCCAGCCGGCAGGCAAGCTGCGCCATGTGGCGAGGGGATCGACGTTCGGAAAGAGTCATGGCCTCTGGGATTGGTACGGTGTATCGGGCACACGGGAGAGGGGCAACGTCACCAGAGTGGCGCCCGCATGACAATTTTCGTACTTTAGGTGCTGGCATTGTCTACAGGCTGTCATGAATATGACTATTTTGTCAGTTTCGAGCGGGGAGCTCGCCCTGCGTCCGCCTATATCGTGTCGTGACATGAAATAACCGCCCGAAGGCGGCCTGTCATAGGGCGCGAGCAGATTCAGGGCTTCACGTAATCCGGGACCACCTTCCACTTGTTGTCCCGGATTTGCAACAGGCGTGACGATTCACTACCCAAACGCCTGGTTGGTCGGTACGTGGCTTCGACGTTGCCGAACAGGTCGGGCGGGATCACCTCGTGTCCATGACCTTGATGAAGCTGTCGGTCGTCGGGTCCGTGCCAGCCTTGTCCATACCGATGTGAAGTGTCATTCCGAAGTGCTACTGCTGGCCCTTGCGGGTCTGGTGCATTTCTGGGTCGCGTGCCTTGTCCGTGTTCTGGTCGAACTTGGCGCTCCAATTGAATGGTGGCGTCCACAAGGGTGCCGGTATTGACCTCGAAGCCTCGCGCCTGCAGTTCCCGTCCAACCTGGGCAAACAATGCCTCACCCAGTTTGTTGTCGTTGAGGAGTTTGCGAAACTTGGTGATGGTTGTGGAGTCCGGTACTGGCTCACGCCCCAGGTCAATTCCTACGAAGCGGCGCAGGCTGGCGCTGTCGTACGGCGCTTCCTCGCAGGCCAGATCGGCCAGGTTGTTTCATCGGCGTTTAACGTTTCAACCCCTTCAGGCGTGAACCTTGATCGTCAAATTCCTAAAGCCCAAGGCGATGAGGTACGCCGGGTAGCTGAACATGAAGCGCGCGCCAGCGGTATTGGAGCCGCGGCAGGAAGCTGGCTAACCACCGGAAAGGGGCCTTGTGAATTCGCCGCCGGATTGGAGCATGGCGCCCACGCGTCGTTGTTTGGCACAATGGTATGGTCACCGCGGCCTTTGGGCGCTGGCGCCTTACTCATGAATCGCTACATCTACTACCGCGTGCCGCTGCAACACACGGCTGCACTGCAGCGGTGCGTGCAGGCGCTGCAAGGCCAACTCGCACGTGAAACCGGTGTCTGCGGCGAACTGCTACGCCGCGGCGCGGCTGAGGGCGACGTGCTGACCTGGATGGAGGTTTACCGCGACATTCCCGCCGGATTTGACGCCGCCTTGCAACTGGCTGAGCACCAGCATGACCTGGTGGCCCTGATCGTGGGAAAACGTTACGTCGACGACTTCGATCCGGTGCTGCCGCCAAGCTGCTGACGCCCCGCTGGCGTTGTGAGCCAACGGGCGGCGAAGAAACGGAGTTCTTCTTCCTGATGGTGGCCATACCCGGCGTAGCTGGGTAGCACCTGTGTCGCAGTATCAAAGACG
>JAHFQQ010000145.1:5579-8587 GCA_023259235.1 Polaromonas sp.
GGTCGCCTCGAACGGCCGGCGCAATTTTCAGCTGACGCTGGCAAAAAAAGAGAGTATTATTATCCAAATGACAACGATTCGCATTCTCATTCTCATGTTTATGCGCAATGTGGTCATTTCCGCCTTGCTCTTCTTGGGCGCTGCGCAGGTTGCATTGGCCGACAGTAGCAATGCAACCGTATCGCAGACCTGGCAGATGCTCGATTATCTGGCTACCGACTACTCGGGTGCCGTGCAGGGCGGCAAGATAATCAGTGACTCTGAATACGCGGAAATGCAGGAATTTGCAGCCACTTCCCGCAGCCGCCTGCAGTCGTTGCCAGCGTCGGCGGAATTGGTGAAGCAGGCCGACACGCTGATTGCCTCGATCAACGCGAAAGCGGCGCCCGATCGCGTCTCGCAACAGGCGCATGCGCTGGCTGACGCACTGTTGGCAGCGCATGCGGTTTCGACGTCGCCTGATCATGCACCGAATCTTCAGCGCGGCGCGAGCCTGTATCAGGCGCAATGCTCTTCCTGCCACGGCCTGACGGGCCATGCAGATGGTCCGGCCGGACTGCACCTGAATCCTCCACCAGTGGATTTTGCCGACCAGACGCGCGCGGACCAGCGCAGTGCGCTGTCGCTGTACGAGGCGATCACGCAAGGCGTCGAGGGCACGTCGATGACCAGCTATGAAAAGCAGCTTTCCAGGGAAGATCGCTGGGCGCTTGCGTATTACGTCGGATCGCTGGCGTATGAAAACGAAGCACAGACGGGTGCCGCGATCTGGAAATCCGATCACCAGGCGCGCGCCGCAATCTCCAGTCTGAAGGAACTCTCCGGGGCGCGCGTAGGCCAACTCAGCGCGGCATTGGGCCAGGAACCGGCGCGCAAGGTCGTTGGTTACCTGCGCCTGCATCCCGAGGCACTCAAGCAGGCGCTAGCGGGAATTCCGCTTGCACGCGGGCGCATGGCTGCGAGTCTCGCCGCGTACAACACGGGTGACATAAGGGAAGCGACCCAATTGGCACTGTCGGCGTACCTCGATGGCGTCGAGCCGGTTGAGCCTCAGCTTAACGCGCACGACAGCGCGCTGCGCGCGCAGCTGGAAACTGGAATGGGTGCGTATCGCACTTCCCTGTCGCACAAGATTTCGGTAGCCGATGTGACGAAGCAGGCTGGCGACATCGATGTGTTGCTCGCGCGGGCGCAGACCGTCATCGACGAAGGTGCCAGCGATTCCACCGCAACTTTTTTGGGTGCGTTCACCATTCTCGTGCGCGAAGGCCTTGAGGCATTGCTGGTCGTGGTGGCGTTGTTGGCGTTCCTGCGCAAGGCCGAGCGTCACGAAGCGGACCGCTATGTGCACGCCGGCTGGATTCTGGCGCTGGTTGCCGGCGGCATTACGTGGGTAATCGCCACCTATACCATTTCGATCAGTGGCGCGAGCCGCGAGCTCACCGAAGGCCTGTCCTCGCTGTTTGCAGCAGCGGTGCTTCTGAGCGTGGGCCTGTGGATGCACCAAAAGAGCATTGGCGGACGTTGGCAGGCTTACCTCAAGGAAAAGATGACAACCGCGCTTAACCGCAAATCCGCGTGGTTTCTGTTCGGTCTCGCCTTCATTTCGGTATATCGCGAGGTATTCGAAACAATTTTGTTCTACGCAGCACTCTGGAGCGAAGGGCAGGGAGTATGGCTGCTCTCCGGCATTGCGTGCGGTAGCGTCGTGCTCGCAGCCATTGCATGGGTCTTGCTGCGCACCAGTCGGCGCCTGCCTATCGGCACGTTTTTCTCGGCGAGCTCGGCGCTGATTGCCGTGCTGGCAGTCGTGCTGACCGGCAAGGGTGTCTCGGCGCTGCAGGAAGCGGGCTGGATCGGTGTCAGCCCTGCGCCAGCGCCTCACTTCGAACTGCTGGGAATCTACCCGACATGGCAGACACTGCTCGCGCAACTGGCGATCATCGTTTTAATCGTGGCGGGCTATTTCTTCAATGTCACCCGCAGCCGCCGACAGGCTGAAAAAGAGGCCATGCCGCTCAATCTCGCAACGCATCGCGCGGAGTGAGGGGCATCGGAAGTATCCGGTTGACGCTGCGGGTCTGGTTTTGCACGGCGCCGCCGCCGGTGGTGGCCCATGCGCTGGCGGGCACAGTGCGTTTTGATATCGAGAAGGACATGCGCAACGTGGCGGCTGTGTCAGTCCGCAGCAAGCCTCACTGGCGTAGAAAAATCAAGCGAAATATGGCGCTAGCCCAGGTGGGATAAGCGTTGACAGCTATCAAAAATATAGAATTAAGGCAATGGTGAATAAGTAGCTTCGAAACGCTGACCCAAGCGCACGACAAGGAAGTTATGCGAAATCCGGATCAAATCGACGCTACTTTGCGGGCCTTCGGTGCCGTTTTTCGGGCTCTTCGCCCCGGTTTCTCGCCTCATGGACGCACCTGTGCCATCAGTCTTTGCCGACTCAGGTAAATGTTGGCCAGCGCCAATGCAGTGAACGCCCGTGTGGCGTTCTTGTGCAAACCGCGGTAACGCACCTTGCCAAATCCCCAGAGTCGCTTGACCACTCCAAACACATGCTCCACGCGTGAGCGGATTCGCGACTTGCTGCGGTTCTTTGCGCGCACCGCCTCGTCAACGATCCCGGCGTAGCGCGTACGCTGGTTGGTGAAGTCTTTTGCGCTGGGTGCCTTGCTGGCAATCAGATCCTTCTGACTGGCATAGGCCGAGTCACCGTAGACACGTTGCTCACGACCGTGCAGCAGGTCAGGTAGTGGATGCTTGTCGTGGATATTGGCTGCTGTCACCACGGCGCTGTGGGCCAGGCCGCTTTGGCTGTCCACGCCGATGTGAAGTTTCATTCCGAAGTACCACTGCTGGCCCTTGCGGGTCTGGTGCATCTCGGGGTCACGGGCCTTGTCCGCGTTCTTGGTCGAACTCGGCGCTCCAATAATGGTGGCGTCCACGATGGTGCCGGTGTTGACCTTGAAGCCACGTGCTTGCAGTTCCCGTCCAACCTGGGC
>JAHFQQ010000146.1:0-5638 GCA_023259235.1 Polaromonas sp.
GCCGTCCGCCGAGTGCAATCATCGCGCCCATCATGATGTCTTCTGCCGGCACCCCGTTCGAGAGGTGGTTGATCACCTCGGACTCCGCAAACACCGCGCAAACACTGCTCACCTCGACCGGGTTGGTCGAGCGCATGGCGTAGGGGCCGATATCGTCGGTGGTAAGGCCCAGGTAGCGCGCCGACTTTTCCAGGAAGGCGCCAGTCCCCGCTGCGCACTTGTCGTTCAGGCGGAACGCGCGTACCCGACCGTTCTCGTCAATCCGGATGGCCTTGATGTCCTGGCCGCCGATGTCGAGGATGGTGCGCGTATCGGGGAAGAGATGGGCCGCCGCCTGGGCGTGGGCTGTAAGCTCGGTCACTTGCGCATGGCGGTAAGCCACTGTGTAGCGGCCGTATCCGGTCGCCACGACGTAGTTGATCTGGGCGCGCTCGAGGTTGCAAGCTTTGAGCAACTCGTCGAATACGCCTTCTGAAGCCTGCCCCAGCTTGAATCCGGTGCGGCGAACAGCCATGCCAACGACCTCGCGCTTATCGTTGAGGACAATCCCCTTTGAATAGGTCGAACCAATATCAATACCTGCAACGTATAACATCATGCCTCCTCGGTAACGTTGGTTGTGAGCTCTGCTGCAGCGCCGAAGGCGCGATCATGGGCGAAAATTGCCGCGCCGAGCGCGCCGATCAGGTGAGCATCCGGACTGACGTTGATCGGAATTCCCAACTGCTCCTCGAGCAGTTGGCACATGGCGATGTTGCGACTCACGCCGCCGGTAAAAGTGGCCTCGGGTACGATGCCGACACGACGTGCCAGCGAAACGCAACGACTGGTGATTGCCTGATGCAC
Organism: Polaromonas sp.; assembly: GCA_023259235.1. Taxonomy (GTDB): domain Bacteria; phylum Pseudomonadota; class Gammaproteobacteria; order Burkholderiales; family Burkholderiaceae_C; genus Polaromonas. Next base: position 847 of record JAHFQQ010000146.1, read on the forward strand.
GCCCATCAGCACGTCCTCGGGCAGACAGCCCTTGGCGAGATGACTGATGATTTCCGATTCCGCGAATACCGTGCAGGTCGTGGTGATGCGTACCGGGTTGGTCGATTTGAGCGCAAGCGGCCCCAGGTCCGAGAGCGACATTTCGAGGGCATAGGATGCCGCGCCCAGGAAACGCCCGGTGCCGGCAGCGCACTTGTCGTTCATGGTGAAATCTTCGACCTGCCCCTCGGGGCCGACGCGGATCGCCTTGGTGTCCTGGCCGCCAATGTCGATGACCATGCGCGTTGCCGGAAACAGATGGACCGCCCCGCGCGCATGGCAACTGATCTCCGTTACCTGCTCGTCGCCGAATGTCACCTTATAGCGACCATAGCCGGTGGCCACGACATATTCAACCTGGTCTTCTTCGACGTCGGCATTTTTAAGCGCCGCCCGGAAGGCATCCTGGGCAATCGTCGTCATGCTGGTTTCCATGTCGAGAATGGCGCGTCCGACGATGGTCTTGTTCCTGTCGATAATCACCGCCTTGGTCTGCGTTGATCCGACGTCAACTCCTGCAACGTATTTCATGCTGTCCTCCCTTTTCCAGTGGAAACTTCCTTGCCGCGCATCGGACCGGCCCCGCCCCGCTGCTGCAGCGCTTCAAAGAAGGCATCGACGCGGTTCTTGATCTGGGCATCGGACCAGTAGCGTGGGTCGATCAGGTCGGATTCGATGTAGAGGGTCGGAATATTGAGCTTCTTCGAAATGTAGTCGCGCGTATCAGCCATGCCGGCGGATACAAAACGGCAGCTCTTGATGCCGTGAAAGACGACGCCGTCCACGCCGTAATCCTTGATCTGCTTTTCCATCCGCTCGTGCGCGAAAAACTGGTTGCTCAAACCGCGCTGGGCAGCCAGCGCCGTCACCTCGGCCATGCTTTCGAGTGGCCGCGAGGTGTCGTAGAGCAGGTCCGCGGCATCCATGCCGCCGGCTGCAAAGGTGAGGTAATCGGAATAGGCAAACACGCCGCCCCAGGTCTCGAACAGTTCGACAAGCCTTCTCATTGAGACATAACACGGGGTGCCGGAGAACAGCAGGCGAAAGCGTTCCTCGGGAACGCGCCCTTCGCCGCGTGCGACCTTGGCCCTGACGTCTTCCTCGAGCTTGCGCATGAACTCGACGCCCTCGACCGTGCCGCGGTACACGTTCATGATGCCGATGTAGGTCAGGCCATCGAGCATCGCATTGTAGGGCGCGGGACACACGCGATTGAGCTCCATCACGTTGTTCCAGTGAATCACCATCTGATTCACCCGCCCCTGGATTTCCGCCAGGTGATCGATGTCGAATTTCTTGCCGGTGATTTTTTCACACATCGCGATCAGATCCTTGAACTGATCCTCGACCCAGCGCGAGTCGGCCGAGTGCTGCGCGTCACCCGGACGGACGTTCCAATTGCTGGTGCGCTGACCGGGCAGATCAAGCACGAAGCTGGACATCTTGTGGCGGCGCTCCCAGATTTCGGCCCACTTGATGAAGGTGCCGCACATGTTGGAGGAAACAGCCAGGTCGGGTTTGGGAAATTTTCCGGTGGGGAGTTTCTCTTCCTTGAGCATCATGCCGACGTCGGCCTTGACATAGGAGCAGACGTCGGGCGACATGCCATAGTCTTCCGATATGCTGATGAGTTCCGCAGAGGTTTTTCGCACGCCGGTTTGCAGCGAATTGATCTCGGGAAATACCATCTGGAAATCGAAACTGCGCAGGATCTCGATGGCGTTGCCCATCACGAACACGTTGGCGACGGGTTGCTTGCGCTCATTGGCATGCTCCAGACCGTCGTACCATTCCTTGATCAGGCGCTGGCCTTCATCGTGCGCGTTGAAAGGCCTCTGCGCGGCGTCGCCCGTGGACGCGAGGGGAGGGGCTTCGGCGATTGCGGTATTCATCATTTTTCTCCTTTCAGGCAAGTGCGAACAACAGGGATTCAGCGAAGGTTTCGAGCTGCATTGACATCTGTTCGAACGATGTCATTTTTTCTTCAAACTCGAGGACCAGATACTGGATACCCGCCTCGTCGAGGTCCTTTGACCAGAAGAGCTGATCGTCCAGGCCGGGCTCGCAGAATTTTGCCGCCGCGAGAATTGCGGCATCGGCCTTCGCTGCGCGCATCATGTCCATCATGTAGACTTCCTTGGGCTTGCGCCTGTCATGCTGAACCGGGCTTGCGTTGGAACGCTCGATATAGCTTTCCGCAAGTGCCCAGACCGGATCACCGGCATCCTCCGGCACATCTTCCTTGACCCAGCGCTGGCCAATCAGCAGATCGTCGTCGACGATGAAGCAGTTATCGTCCATGGCTTCAATCATTTCGAGCGGCGGCTGTTCGCAAAAGCCACCGACGAAAATGACGCGTGGCTTGTCCTGTGCCACTACATGGCGTTGGCGAATGGCATCAAGCGCCTCTTCGAGGAGTTCGATGTGCTGTTCGCAACTGATTCTGGTTCCGGCACGAACCAGCATGTAGGATTCAGAACAACTCAACCGCCACGGCTCATCACAGCGAATCTGGTAGAGATCGCGCATCAGACGCCGTTTCTTGTTATACAGGCCGATGCTGGAGCGAATCGCCTCGTCGCTGATGGGATGGCCGACCCGGTGCGCCAGTTCAGCCCGTAGCCGCTGAAATTCAGCAGCGAGATAACGGGTCGCACCTTGGGTGTTCGGGTTTTGTGGCAGGTAGAGAATTTCCGACATCTGATCGGGCAGATTGCGCGACCAGATACCGGCAAGATGTTTCGCTGCGTCGCAGATGGGGCTGGTCACGAAACCGGTCATGCCATCGAGAGTGCCGTTCAAGCCGAGCTCTGTCGTCGATCGGCAGATGGAACAGATGAAGGAACCCATCCGGGCATCGGCATGCTTCATCTCCAGTTTGTTGCCGCCGCCGAGGATGTTGACAGGCAAGAGCCCGGCTGCATGCGCAATCTCGTCGGGGAAATAGACCGGAAAATTTCCTATCGTGCCGGTAAAACCTTCCGGTAATGATGCTGCATCGGGGATGCTGGCATCGAGCACGGTCGCATGGCATCGTTCGAGGATCGCGGTAAGTTTGGCTTCCGGATCTTGAGTCTGAGTTAGCACGGTAGGACTCCTTTTTTACTGCAGTTACAAAACATTGAAGATGTACAATAATGCACGTCAAGGAAAGTTTAACTGAACCATAGTACATAGCGCAAGTTTTTTATATGAACCCATATTGGAAATAGTGTCTTTGTAATAGGCTTTATATTGCATCTTAATAATTTATCTCATGCACTGCAAGTGTGGAGACGCCAGGAATTTCTACCAAAATACCTTTTTACCTGCGCAAGTCTGCCTTGCTGAGGTCTGAAAACTGATTCCACGGCCGATGCCTTCGTTTTCTCGGCGCCGCAGGCGAATAGTCAAGCGCTACCAGCCGCGACCATGCCTACCCGCTTTTCACAAATCGCCCAGAGCGATGACTATCCGAACCCGGCAAGGCTGTTCAACAAACTGTCGCAGTGTCCATCGTTCGGGAATACGGTGCCGTCGCAGTTGCCGCTGCAGCGCCAAAGACAACGACATGCGGTGCCAGGAGCGGTTGGCTGGACTAATTGCCACACTTCCTGTCATGTGCGCGCTCTTTAGCGGAAGTCCATGGTGTTTGGCAGGCCGATGAATTGCCTTGTGATGTATTTCGAATCGATGCCTGACCCCAGCGATAGACAAACACATTTTGGTCGCAGACCTCGATGCACCGCCCGCACCGAAGGCAATCCTGATGCCCGATGGTCGGGCCGGCGTCATTGGGCGTGCCCCCGATTCTTAGTGCCGGCGCAATAACGTGCGGCTCCGGGCAGACCTTGAAGCAGTCGCCGCAATTGGTGCAGGCCTGGCGTTGTTCAGCCGACACGTTGATTTTTCCGCGCTTTCCCATCCAGCCATAGAACGCACCCACCGGACAGACATGTCCGCAAAAGCCGTTGCCAAGCAGGAAAAAATCAAATAGAAAAACGCCCGCCGCTGCGGCAATTGCACCTGTCCACAGGCCAAAAATCAGGCCGCGCAGGCTTAAGGTAATGGGATTGATGAATTCCCACAGGAGGCTGCCTGATATGGCGGCCCCGAGCAGTGCCAGAATCAGGATCACATGGCGCAGTCGGCGATCAAGCTTTAACCGGGAAGCTTTGCGCCACCCCAGTCCACGCCGCAGGCCATTGGCGGCATCGGTGATGAGATTGACGGGACAGACCCAGCCACAGAAAAGGCGTCCGCCAAAAATGGCATAAAAACCTGCTACCAGTATGACGCCCGAAATGGCGCCTGCGCTCATTGAATGACCCGCCAGCAGACTTTGCAGGAAGACGAACGGATCGGTCAGGAACAGCAAGCCCAGCCACTGACTCCCGGCAAGCGTGCCTCGTGCCAGCCACAGCCCCCACCAGGGACCGGATACGAATGCCATCAAGATGCCGATTTGCACCAGACGACGGGCGCTCAGGTAGCGATGGCGTCGACAAAAATGCCGGAAAGATTCAAGCATGACGGGTCACCACGGTGATTGCGGCATCCGGTGCGATACAGGCTTTCTCACATTGGCCACAACCGGTGCAAACGTTCGCATCGACGGTGGGGGTAAACATGCCATTCATCGGGGTTCGGCCCTGTTTCAGGGTGATCGCCGTGCCTTTGAGAGGACATGCCCGATAGCAGGCGTTGCAGTAGGACGATCCAATGTAGCTGTTGCACTGCCCCGGATGGCTAAGGACCGCCACGCCCATGCGCG
>JAHFQQ010000146.1:5648-8570 GCA_023259235.1 Polaromonas sp.
CATCGTTGATATCGGTGATTTTGGGACTGAGCGCACCGGTGGGGCAGGCCTTCAGGCAGGGAATGTCAACGCACATTGCACACGGGATATCCCGTGCATGAAAGTAGGGCGTGCCAGGGGCCAGCGGCATATCGGTGTCGGCCAGGCGCAAGGTATCGAACGGACATGCCTGCACGCACAAACCGCAGCGGATGCATGCGGCGCTAAATTGTGTTTCAGGCAGCGCCCCGGGAGGCCGGATGACTCCAGCGGGCAAGGGCAACGTCTTTCCCTGCAGAGCCTGCCAGCCGATGGTTCCCTCGATGACCAGGCCCAACGCGCAGGTCTGCACGAATTTTCGGCGCAATATTGGGGACCTCATTGAAACGCTCAGTCTTCAGACGGAAGTGGGAAGAGTCAAGGGTACTATGCCGATGATGGCATCGGTAATACTCCCCCATTCGCTCAGGGGTCATCAACACCCACAATCCCAAAGCGCGTTCAGAAAGCCAGAAAAGGCGGTCGCTGACAGGGTTGCGAATGTAGCTATTTTTCCCCGCTCGGCGCGGCATCGATGGGTCAGTAAATCGGCTGGTGCCGCCTGATCGCGGTCTTGACTTCTGTACTGACTAAAAAGCCAGGACCGTATTGCCTGGCCAACTGGTCGGCTCGCAGCACGAAGGCGTCCAGCCCCATGCCGTAGATGAACTGCATTGCGCCGCCGGTCCAGGCTGGAAAGCCGATACCAAAGATGGAGCCGATATTGGCATCGTGCACCGTGGTGAGCACGCCTTCGCTCAGGCAGCGCGCGGTTTCCACGGCCTGGCGGTAGAGCAGGCGGTCTTTCAGGTCGGTGATATTCCAGCTCGTGTCGGGTTTTTCGAAGAGTCGCTTGAGTTCAGGCCAAAGCGATTTCTTTGCGCCTTTGTCCGGCGGGTAGTCATAAAAACCGCGGCTCGCGGCGCGGCCTGGCCGATGGAACTCCTTGACCATGCGTTCAACCAGCAAATCGCCCGGCATGGCTTCATAGGTTTTTCCTTCGGCTGCGTAGTCGGCGCGGGTCTGCTCCAGGACATGCACGCTGAGTGACAGCGCCGTCGCGTCCAGCACCGCCAGCGGGCCGACCGGCATGCCCGCCTGGATGCCGGCGTTTTCAATCGCCGCAGCCGGAATGCCTTCGCCCAGCATGGCCGCGCCTTCCATGACAAAGGTGCCAAAGGTGCGGCTGGTGAAAAAGCCGCGCGAGTCATTGACGATGATGGGGAGCTTGCCCAGTGACTGCACATAGTCAAAGGCGCGCGCCACGGTTTCGTCGTCGGTCTGTTTGCCCCGAATGATCTCGACCAGCTTCATCTTGTCAACCGGACTGAAGAAGTGAATGCCGATGAATTTTTCCGGATGGGCGCTAGCCTTCGCCAACCCGCTGATCGGCAGGGTCGACGTGTTGGACGCAAAAAATCCGCCCGGGGCCAGTAACGGTTCCGCGTCCCGGGTGACCTGGGCCTTGAGGTCACGGTTTTCAAACACGGCCTCGATGATGAGATCGCAACCCGCCAGATCGGCCGACTTGTCGGTAGCGGCAATGCGTTCAAGCAGGGCAGCTTGATCCCCGGCACTCATGCGGCCCTTGTCCACACGCGCCTGGCTCATCGTGGCGCCGTAGGACTTGCCGGCATCGGCCTTGTCCTGGCTGACGTCCTTGAGTACGGTTGCAATGCCCGTGCTGGCCTGCGCGTACGCGATGCCGGCTCCCATCATGCCGGCACCGAGGATGCCGACTTTTTGCGGTTTGAACCGCGGGATGTCTTTTGGACGCGACTGGCCCGACTTGATTGCGTTCAGATTGAAGAAAAAGGTGTTGATCATGGCCTTGGCGTTGGAGCCGGTCATGAGCTTGGCCAGATGGCGGCTTTCTATGCGCAAGGCGGTTTCCATGTCCACCAGCGCGCCTTCGACCATGCAGGCCAGAATCGCTTCGGGCGCCGGGTAGAGCCCGCGTGTCTGCTTTTTCAGCATGGCGGGTGCTACGCTGAGGGCCATGGCAACTTCCGGATTGGTTGGCGTGCCGCCAGGGATTTTGTAGTCTTTTGCGTCCCAGGCGTGTTGCGCGGTGGGATGGGCGGTGATCCAGGCCAGCGCCTTGGCCCGCAACTCGCCCGCATCAGCCGCCAGTTCATGCACCAGGCCAAGCGACAACGCTTCACGCGGGCCAAAGAGTTTGCCTTCCAGCAGGTAAGGCTGAGCCCCCAGCAGACCCAGGTGGCGCGTCATTTTGGTGATGCCGCTGGCGCCGGGCAGCAGGCCCAGCGTCACTTCGGGCAGGCCGAACTGGGTCTTGCGGTCGTCTATGGCAATGCGGTGGTGGCCCACCAACGCCACCTCCCAGCCGCCGCCCAAGGCTGTGCCATTGAGCAGGCTGACTACCGGCTTGCCCAGGGTTTCGATGATGCGAAAGTTTTTCTTGACGCGCTCGATCCCGGTGTAGATGCTGGCTGCGTCCGATGACTTGAGGCGCATGATGCTCTTGAGATCCGCGCCGGCAAAGAAGGTGCTCTTGGCCGAGGCCAGCAAAATGCTCTTGATGGCGTCTTTGTCCTTGAGCACTTGCGCCGCGACGTCGGTCAGGTCGTCTTGCCATTGCAGGCACATGGTGTTGACCGGCGAGTTGGGCTCGTCAAAGGTGATGGTGGCGATGCCGCTTGCAAGTGAGTATTGGATGGTTTTCATGTTCTTTCCAGTTCAGGACAGCGCTGGCTCACTCTGCATAGCTGCGATCTATCCGACAAAATAACTACGAAATTAATAGCTGCTTACGCAATGAATACGAATACGAAGGGACTTCCCGCTTCCTGGTAACGGCATCAAGTGCCAAGATTGGATTTGGAAGTCAATCTGAAACCTTTGGAAGGAGAAGTCCCATGAGCGAGATTACACGAGTTGGTG
>JAHFQQ010000147.1 GCA_023259235.1 Polaromonas sp.
TTGGCGCGCGATTGTAGCGGCTCGCCAGCATGCGGGGCAGCCCAAAAACCAAATCGTTGGAGAATCGATACAAACATGTTGCCTTCCTGCCTTATACATCCCAAGGCACGAAGCCTAACTCAAACCAGGCACTGCTCCAGGCCCTGCATAAAAATATCTTTGGGCAGGTCGATGCCGATAAAGACCATTTTGCTGTTTTTCTTCTCGCCCTGACCCCAGGCGGGTCCGAGGTCGCTGCCCATGAGCTGATGCACACCCTGGAAAATCACCTTGCGCTCGGTGCCCTCCATGTTCAGCACGCCCTTGTAGCGCAGCATGCGCGGGCCGTAGATATTCACGATCGCACCCAGAAAGTCTTCCAGCTTGGCCGGGCTGAAGGGTTTGTCGGAACGAAATATGAAGCTCTTCACGTCATCATCATGGTGATGGTGGTGCCCGTGGCCATGCGCATGCGCATGCGAGGGATGATCGCAATGCTCGTCAGGCGCGTGGTCATGATGATCATGGCCAGGCTCATCTTCCGTGAGGAATTCGGGGTCGATGTCGAGCTTGGCATTGAGGTTGAAGCCGCGCAGGTCAAACACCTCGGCGATTGCCACCTCGCCAAAGTGCACAGCTTTCTGCGGAGCGCGCGGATTCATCTGCGTCAGGCGGTGCATCAGCGCCTTGACTTCGTCGTCGGCCACCAGGTCAGTCTTGCTGATGAATATCTGGTCGGCAAAGCCGATCTGGCGCCGCGCTTCCTGGCGATCATCGAGCTGGGTCTGCGCATGTTTGGCATCCACCAGTGTCAAAATGGAGTCGAGCAGATACTGCTCGGCGATTTCCTCATCCATGAAAAAGGTCTGTGCCACCGGGCCAGGGTCAGCCAGCCCGGTGGTTTCAATCACCACACGGTCAAAATCAAGCAGCCCCTTGCGCTTCTTTGCAGCCAGCAACTGAAGCGTTTCGCGCAGATCTTCGCGAATCGAGCAGCAAATGCAGCCATTGTTCATCTGAATGATGTTTTCCTGCGTGTCGTTGACGAGAATCTCGTTGTCAATGTTTTCTTCACCAAACTCGTTCTCAATGACGGCAATCTTCTGGCCGTGGGCCTCGGTCAGAACGCGCTTGAGCAGCGTGGTCTTGCCAGAACCCAAAAAGCCGGTAACGATGGTGACGGGAATCAAGCTCATGGTGTCTTTACCTAATGACAGGAAGTGAGAAATACGCGGAGGCGGCCACAACCGAGTTGGGGAGTGTACCGGCCGGTTCAAGCCCCTGAGCGCCTGTGGCTACTTTCACCTGGGCTGCAAGGCCGGACGTTTACTATTGTTCTAGTAGCAACCTATTGAGACAACATAATGGCTAAGTCCTGATTTGATTCATGAATATCTATCCAGCCCGTCTTTTAACCAGCACCAGCCCTTTGAGGTATTCGCCCTCAGGGAAGGCCACCGTCATCGGGTGGTCGGGCGCGCCACCCATGCGTTCGGAAATGTAGGCATCCACTGCGGCATCGATGCCTGCCGACGCCACGATCTTGTGGAACAGATCGGCGCTGACGCCGCCCGAGCACGAGTAGGTGAACAGTACGCCGTCGGGTGCCAGAATACTGAGCGCCAGCCGGTTGATGTCTTTGTAGGCGCGCGCGGCGCGCTCGGCATGCGCGGCGGTGGGCGCAAACTTGGGTGGATCGAGGACGATGGCGTTAAAGGCCCGGCCTTCCCTTTGGTACTGGCGCAGGGAAGCATTCACGTCGGCATCCAGCCAGGTGGCGCGGCTGGCATCAAAACCGTTCAAGACCACATTCGCCCTGGCGAGTTCAAGTGCCGGGCCGGACGAGTCAATCGAGGTGACGTGCCCGGCACCGCCCGCCATCGCAGCCACGGTAAACCCGCCGGTGTAGCAGTAGCAATTGAGCACCTGCCGAAATTTCAGGCGGCGAGTGTATGCCGCAAACTTCTGGCGGCTATCGCGCTGGTCCAGGTAAAAACCGGTCTTGTGGCCCTGCGCCACATCCAGGCTCAACTTCCAGTCGTGCTCGGTGATGGTGATGCCGGTACTGCCTGCGCCAGCCAGCCATCCGGTGGCTTCCGGCAAGCCTTCGAGTGAGCGCACACTGGCATCCGAGCGCTCATACAGCCGTTTCAATCCGGTTTGCGCGAGCAGCGCTTGCACGATCACGTCTTTCCAGCGCTCGGCACCGCAGCTTGAGAACTGCGCCACCAGCGTGTCGGCGTAGCGGTCCACCACCAAGCCGGGCAGCCCATCAGACTCCCCGTGAATCAGCCGCATTCCGTCGCTTTTTATATCAAACAGACTTCTCACCCTTATGGCCTCTGCGATACGCGCTATGAAAAACGAATCGTCGATGCGCTGCGCCGCGTCAAAACTCCAGACCCGGGCCCGGATTCTGGAACTGGGACTGAACGCGGCCCAACCCAGAAACTCGCCGCCGTGACTCTCGATGCGCACCGTTTCTCCCGGATCGCCACCGCCCTTGGCGATGGCTCCGTCAAAAACCCAGGGATGGCGGCGCAGCAGGGAGCGCTCCTTTCCCTCCTTCAATCTGATGATTTTCATGCCACTATTGTCGCGGCTGGATTGCGAGACGAAAAAGGTGTGCCGGTCGCCGGGCCAATGCCGAACAACGCCTGCGGCCGGACGAACCTGTAAATAGCTATCTATTTAATAGCTACCGACGCTTTCCACCACTGGGCCAGAGACCATTCTCCCCTTAAATTTTCGGATTGGATGCCTTGACAGGTACTTTGCCAGGCAGGCCGCCCGAGAGCGCGCGCGGATGGGCCGCGTCATACACCTTGGCCAGATGCTGGAAATCGAGCCGTGTGTAAACCTGAGTGCTGGTGATGCTGGCGTGGCCGAGCAACTCCTGCACCGCGCGCAAATCGCCGCTGGACTGCAGCAGATGGCTGGCATAGGAGTGGCGCAGCATGTGCGGATGCACTGGTGTGGCCAGCCCGGCCTGGAGCGAGCGCTGCTTGAGGCGCACCCGGATGTGCTGCGGCGTCAGCCGCGTGCCGCGCTGGCTGATGAAAAGGGCATTTTCGCCCGGCCCGCCTTCGCGGGCCCAGTTGCCGCGCACGGCAAGCCATCGTTGCAGGGCCTGCAGGGCCTTGCTGCCAACCGGCACGCTGCGCCGTTTCGAGCCCTTGCCCAGGACATGCGCCTCGGCAGCGTCCAGGTCGACCCAGCCGCGCGCCTGAGCGCTGGCCCGCGCGTCGAGCCCTGCCAGCTCGCCGATGCGCAGCCCGCAGCCATAGAGCAACTCGGTGATGCAGCGGTCGCGCGCCTCCAGCTGTGGATCGCCCTGGCCACTGGGCGGCTGGTAGCTGGCCAATTGCACCGCTTCGTCAACACTCAAGGCCTTTGGCAGCGGCTTGGCCGCTTTGGGCGCGCGCACATCCTGCACCGGGTTGCCGCTCACCAGGCCTTCGCGACCCAGCCAGGTGTAAAACCCGCGCCAGCCCGAAAGAATCAATGCAATCCCACGCCCGCTGCGTCCGCCGCTGTGCATTTGCGCGACCCAGCGCCGCAGGTGAGTGCTGCGCACTTCGGTCAGCGCTACGCCGGCCTTGTCAGCGCTGGCCTGCAGCTTTTGCAGGTCCAGCGTGTAAAGCTCAACGGTGCGCTGGGCCAGACGCTTTTCAACGCGCACATGCGTCAGGTAGCGAGCCACCAGCGGATGCAAGGCGGGAGCTGCCGGCGGGAGTTGCGACGCGGCAAGCGGGGTCCGCGTCATGGCGGCGCCTATTCGGCCAGCCCCTGGACCGGGGTCTGGCCACGCAAGCGCGACAGTGCTGCGCCAGCCAGCTCGCCCAGGCTTTCAAGGTAATCGGTGCCCATGCCCGCATGAAAGCGCTCGGGATCGGGCGACGCCAGCACCAGCAAACCCGACGCCTGGGCCTGCGCATCGGCGCGCATGGGAATCAGGGCGACGGACAGCGCCAGCGCGGGTTCGGGCAACCACGAGACAGCTTCAAATCCGGAATTGACGCCGCAATAGGGCGTCGCCAATGATGATGCAAAAGTCTGCACATCACTGCTGACACCGCTGGCAAATTGCTCATCCGAAAAAATGCCATTGACGCGCCAGACCTTGATGGCGGCTTGCGGAATCTGGAATTCGCTGGTCATGCCCTCAACGATCGCGCCGGGAAGATCGCGCGCCTGCACCGTTTGCAGCAGCCGGCGCGTCCAGCGCCGCATCTTGTCGGAGATCGCCACGTTGTCCTGCCCGTGGCGGATCATGTCGACCATTCGGGTCTCCAGCCCCTTGATCTTCTCGCGCAGCATGCCGGCCTGGCGCTCCTGCAGACTGACTGCGCGGTTGCCGTGGCCGCTGGAGAGCTGCACCGTGGCCAGCAGGTCGGCGTGACGCTCAAAGAAATCGGGCGTGTTGGCCAGAAAATTGGCGATGTCGTCTTCGGTAATGGAATAGTCGGTAGGATTCATGCTGGCATTGTCGCCAGTTTTGCCCATTGCGCAAATGCCCGCGCCCGGGCTGCGCTTGGCCGGGCGCGGCGCGCGCATCGGCTCAGAGCGCGTCCGGCACTTCAATTTCCGATGCAAACACCGTGGTGGCCGGGCCGGTCATCATGACCGGGGCCTCGAGCTGGCCGGTCCAGTCAATGGTCAACTCTCCGCCGCGCGTCGTCACGTCGACCCGCGCATCAAGCAGGCCCCAGCGCCGGCCCGCCACGACGGCGGCACAGGCGCCGGTACCGCAGGCCAGCGTTTCCCCGGCGCCGCGCTCGTACACCCGCAGGCGAATCCGGCGGCGTGAAACCACTTGCATGAAACCGGCGTTCGCGCGGCGTGGAAAGCGCTCATGACGCTCGATCAGCGGGCCGGTCTGCAGCACCGGCGCGCTATCCACATCCGCCACGAGCTGCACCGTGTGAGGATTTCCCATCGATAAGATTGCTATCAAAACAGGAACTGACTGTGTAGGCGCCTCAAAGGCCAGAGGCCATTTTTGCCATGAACCTTCGGCTTGCGGCAACAAGCCAGTGGCATCGAATGGAATGCGATCGAGCTCAAACACCGGCGCGCCCATGTCGACCGTCACGCGGCCGTCGGGCTGCATCCGCAGCTCGATCACGCCGCTCAGGGTCTTGACGCGCACCGCGTCCTTGCTGGTGAGCCCCTGCTCGCGCACAAAGCGCACAAAGCAGCGCGCGCCGTTGCCGCACTGCTCGACTTCACCGCCGTCGGCATTGTGAATCACGTATTCAAAGTCGATGCCTTCTCCGGGCGAAGGCCGCACCGAGAGGATCTGGTCAGCGCCCACGCCAAAGTGCCGGTCGGCCAGAAAGCGGTACTGGGCCGGACTGAGGTTGAAGCGCTCACGGGTTTCGTCGAGCATGACAAAATCATTGCCGGCGCCCTGCATTTTGGTAAATCGGATTCGCATGAGGCGATTATCTGCGGTGCGGCAAACGGGTTGGCCGCGAAGGCCGCCGGCGGCGAATCCATTGCACCCGGCGCCGCTGCAGCGTGCCAAAAGCAAAGGTTTGCGCCAAAAGCCATAATTGGTCATGCCCAGACTTTCCCAACTTCTTTATCCCCAACGCGAACCCGCGCCAACCCGTCCCGCCGCCACGGTGCTGCTGCTGCGCGACACGCCGCAAGGCGTTGAAGTGCTCATGACGCGGCGCTCCATGACAGCCAGTTTTGCTGCCGGCGCCTATGTCTTCCCGGGCGGTGGCGTCGATGCGGCGGACGCGCTGGCTCATGGGCACGCCACACGCCGGGCCAGCCAGAGCGACCTGCACCTGACGCAGGCAATCGCCGCCATTCGCGAAAGCTTCGAGGAGCTGGGCGTGCTGCTGGCGCGCCACGGCCATGGCGGCTACGCCACCAGCCAGGACATTGCGGCGCTGGACCGCAAGGCTCCCTTGGCGGCGCAGTGCCGGGCGCGCGGCCTCACGCTGGCGGGCGACCAGGTTTTTGTGCTGGCCCACTGGGTCACCGACCGCGATATGCCGCGCCGCTTTGACGTGTCTTTTCTGGTCGCCCGCATGCCTGAAGGCCAAAGCCCCATAGCGGACGAATCCGAGCAGTTTGATCCGGTATGGGTACGTCCGTCCGAGGCGCTGGCGCGGCACCAGACCGGGGATTTTTTCATGATTTTCCCGACCCTGCGCACGCTTGAAAGGCTGCAGGATTTTCCCCATGTTGATGCGGTGCTGCAGGCCTGCGCGACGGAGCTGCCGCTCTGGAGTTCCTGCCCGCGCGCCGGCCTGCTGGCCGGCCAGCAGGCGCGCTTCATGGAACATGACACGCCCTACGGCGAACTGGCGCTGACCTGCCCCGACGGCCAGATTGTTCACACCCTGGACTGGCAAGCCGAGCGGCCCGTGGCGCTGCTCAGGAACGTCATGCGCCTGACCGCGCCCAACCCCGGCATCATGACCGGCCCCGGAACCAACAGCTATATCGTCGGCACACCGGATACCGGTTTCATCGTGATTGACCCGGGCCCTGACGATGCGGGGCATGTTCAGCGCCTGCACGAAGCCACGGCCGGTCGCATCCAGGCCATTGTCTGCACCCATTCGCACCCCGATCATTCGCCCGCTGCCAGGCCCCTGCAGGCGCTGTGTGCCAACCGCCCGCAAATTCTGGGCCTGGCTTCCGCGGCCACCGCGTCGGCCCACTCCCATTTCGTGCCTGACCGTACGCTCTTGAATCAGGAGCTGTTGACGCTTTCCCATCAAGGGGAAAAGCATACCTTGAAGGTTATTTTCACGCCTGGCCACGCAGCCAACCATGTTTGCCTGGTGCTGGTTGAAGATGGTCTGCTGTTCTCCGGCGACCACATCCTGAATGGCAGCACCACCATCGTCAACCCACCCGACGGCGAGATGACGGCCTACCTGGATTCACTTGACCGGCTCAGCCGCGCCTGCGACGAGCATGATATCGGCTTCATTTTGCCGGCCCATGGCCATGTGCTGTGGGATGCCGCGCAGGCGATTGCCCAACTCAGGGCGCACCGCCTGAAGCGTGAAGCAAAGGTAGCAGCCGCCATGAAGGCCAGGCCGGGTGGCACCATGAATGACTGGGTGGCGCTGGCCTATGATGACGTCGACCCGCGCATCTGGCCGATTGCCCTGCGTTCACTGCAGGCCCATGTCGACCGGCTTCAGGCAGCACAACCTTTGTCTGAAGGGTAAACCGGGATGGTGCAGCCTGCCGCTGATGCATTTCCCCCGTACGTGCAATGCCTGGCTGACGCCTGCGGCACATTCAGTTCAATTTTTCGGAGGTCTTCCCATGCCGGCGATGACGCCACGACAGTTCTTGCGAACGACCGGCACCGTTCCGGCCGGATGCTGGCGGCCTGCGGCAAGCCGGCGTGAAATAAGCCGGCCCCTATTGCCATGACGCCAGCATGGCCGGCCACGGCACGCCAGCGCACCCTGCGGGTCATAGCCTTCTTTGAGGCAGCCAAGGGTCTCGCGGCATTGGCAGCGGTCATCGGCCTGCTGGATTTGTTGCACCATGATGTGCACCAGTTGGCGCTGGCGTTGCTGTGGCGCTTTCACCTCAACCCGCAGACGCACTACCCCAGCCTGCTGCTGCACTACGCAGACTGGCTGAGTGCTGTTGACATGCGCACGCTGGCACCGCTGGCGGCAGCGTATATCGGCCTGCGCCTGCTTGAAGGCTACGGCTTGTGGAGGGAAAAGCTCTGGGCCGAATGGCTGGGCGCGCTTTCTGGAGCGCTGTATCTGCCCCTCGAAACGGGCCACTTGATGCATCGCACGACTCTGGTCAACGGCGCCGTGCTGCTGGCCAATCTGCTGGTGGTGGGGTTTCTGGCGTTTCAGTTGTGGCGCCGCAGCCACGACAGGCTGGCGGCGCGGCAAGGGCGCGATAAGCGCGATGAAGCCGGATGACAATTGAGCCACCCGTCATGCAAGAGTAAAAGTGTGAAGCCCGCCGATAAGCCGGATTCTGTGCGCCGGACTTCCTTGCCCGAAGGCAAGCTGGCCCGGCGTGACCGCCATTAATCTGGGCCGGGGGTCGCCCACCCGGCTCGGTGCTACCTACCCGCCAGCTTTGCCTGCGGAACCACAGACTGTGAGTTATTGCGGCGAACCGCACCTCTTTCGAGCTGGCCTACTTGGTATTGCTGCGCGTAGAGATTGCCCGTTTCACCCGAACTGAATCGGCTCGTCTCTGTTGCTCTGATCCTCACCTCGCGGTGGAGAGGTGTTACCTCCTACGCTGTCCTGTGCAGTCCGGACGTTCCTCCAGTGCCTGGTTTCCCAGATTGCACCAGCGGCGGTCTGGCGGGCTTCACCTTTTCATTATCGCATTGCGCCACAATACATTCTTCGCCCCCACCCCAATCACAAGGAGATCCCATGAAAGCAGACAACATCCTGCAAACCATTGGCAACACGCCGCACGTTCGCATCAACCGCCTGTTTGGTCCACAGGCCCGGGTGTGGATCAAGTCCGAGCGCGCCAACCCGGGGGGCTCGATCAAGGACCGCATTGCCCTGGCCATGGTGGAAGCGGCCGAAAGATCAGGGGCGCTC
>JAHFQQ010000148.1 GCA_023259235.1 Polaromonas sp.
CAAAATGCCGGAATTTACATCCAGCCCGGCGCCGACCGTGCGGCCGTCGAGCATTGCGAAATCGCCTACAGCTTGTTCGGGCTTTGGATCGAGGGAGTCAAGGACATCCGGGTAGTCGGCAACGTGATCACCGGAAAGCGGGACTATGCATCGGCCCAGCGAGGCAATGGCATTCAACTTTACAACACCACCGGGGCCCAGATCATCGGCAACGAGATCAGCTTCGTTCGTGACGGCATCTACGTGGATGTTTCCAATCATGCGGTTTTTCGCAGCAACAAGATCCACGACGTACGCTACGGAACCCACTACATGAATTCCCACTTCAACACTTGGGAGGACAACGATTCGTATCACAACCGGGACGGTCTGGCGCTGATGATGACGCGCAACCTGCTTGTCCGCAACAATCGCACATGGGGCAATTCAGACGCCGGCATCATGCTTCGCAC
Source organism: Polaromonas sp. (assembly GCA_023259235.1). GTDB lineage: Bacteria > Pseudomonadota > Gammaproteobacteria > Burkholderiales > Burkholderiaceae_C > Polaromonas. The sequence goes on from JAHFQQ010000148.1 coordinate 453, forward strand.
GATCCAGGATTCGACCATCGAAGGCAACGTGGTGGCTGGCAATCGTCGTGGTTTTTTTATTTACGACGCCGAATACAATGAGATTCACAATAATCTGATTATTGACAACGATGTCGGCGCGCATGTATGGGCCGGTTCAATTCATAACGAGGTCGAAGGCAACGATTTCATCCGCAACAGGGAACAGGTGCGCTACGTCGCAACGAAGGACGTTCCATGGGGCGTCAAGACGGGCAACTACTGGAGCAACTACGTGGGCTGGGACCGTGACGGCAACGGCACCGGAGATGTTCCCTACGAAGCCAATGATGTCGTGGATCGGCTGATCTGGCGCCTTCCGATGGTCAAGCTCCTGCTTAACAGCCCGGCGATCCAGACCCTGCACCTGATCGCCCAACAATTTCCCCTGCTGCGTGCCCCCAGCATCGTGGACAGCAGACCGCGCATGCAGCCCACTCACAGCGACTGGAGTCAATGGATTGACAAACAACGTAATTGAAGTCCACCAGATCACCAAGCACTATGGCCTGGTTCGGGCGGTGGACGGCTTGGATCTCGCTGTCGAGAGCGGTCAGGTGTTCGGCCTGATCGGGCACAACGGTGCCGGCAAGAGCACCCTGTTCCGGATGATGTTGGGCTTGGTTCCTGCCACCTCTGGCGAGATCCGGATCGACGGATGGCCGGTTCGCGGCGAGGAATTCCGCCGCATTCGTCGCCATCTCGGCTACCTTCCCGAGAATGTCGTTTTTTACGACAATCTCAGCGGCCTTGAAACCCTTGCTTTCTTCGCCCGGCTGAAAGGTGTCGATCACGGCGAGTGCGGCCCGCTGCTGGAACGGGTCGGTCTCTCCGATGCCGCCAACCGCCGCGTCAAGGGCTACTCGAAGGGAATGCGCCAGCGCCTGGGCTTCGCGCAGGCGCTGCTGGGCAAGCCGAGACTTCTGTTCCTCGATGAGCCGACCACGGGCCTTGATCCCGAAGGCATTCGTGAGTTTTATCGCATCCTCAGAGAAATGAAGAACGAAGGGGCCACCATCATCCTGACTTCCCACATCCTGTCGGAGATCCAGGAGCGGGTCGATCGCCTTGCCATCATGAAGACCGGGAAGATTCAAGCCATCGGCACCGTCCAGTCGCTACGGGAGGAGATGGCACTGCCCCTGTGGTTCGAACTGCGACTGGCGGATGGCGCGGAAGCCGAGTTGCGAAGAGTTGTCGCCGCGCTGGATGGCGCCGAAGTCAACGTGGACGGCGAACGGATCACCGTGCATTGCCAGCGCGAATCCAAGATGGCGGTTGTTCAGGCCCTGGCAGCGCTCGATGGCCGCGTAATCGATGTCCACATACGTGAACCTTCCCTTGAAGACGTGTTTCTCGGCTATTCGGGGTAATGACAACATGACTTTCGCCATCGAACCAAAACAGATCGGCATCATCGCCGCCAAGGAGTTTCGCGAGCGCATCCGAAACCGCTGGGTACTCGCGGTCACCATCGTATTTACCGCCTTTGCCCTGGTCATCGCCTATTTTGGCTCCGCTCAGCAAGGCGCCGTCGGATTCAGCAGCATCGAAGTCACCATCGCCAGCCTGGTCAGTCTGGTGATCTATTTGATCCCGCTGATCGCCTTGATCCTGGGTTTTGACGCCATCGTTGGCGAGCGGGAACGGGGCTCTCTCGACCTGCTGCTGTCAATGCCGATCACGCGCTTTGAACTCCTGACTGGCAAGTTCCTCGGGCTGTCAGCGGCCTTGGCGTCTTCCATCGTGATTGGCTTCGGCATGGTCGGCCTGCTGCTCGGCTTCAAGCTGCCTCCCGCTGCCTGGTACCATTACGCAGGTTTCATGCTGAGTTCCGTCTTGCTGGGCATGGCCTTTCTCAGCATGGCGGTCATGGTTTCAGTATTCGCGGCGGATCGCACCCGCGCCAGCGGTGCCGCCATTGCGCTGTGGTTTTTCTTCGTCCTGGTCTACGACCTGTTACTGCTGGGTGCATTGGTCGTCAGCGGCGGTGCCGTGGCCACCGATGCCTTTCCTTATCTTTTGCTCCTCAACCCGGCTGACGTTTTCCGCATCCTCAATATTTTCGGCCTCGAGGAGGTTCGCACTCTTTATGGCCTGACCACAGTTTTTCCAGAGCGGCTCGCCAGCCCAGGTTTGCTTGGAGCGGTCATGCTGGCCTGGATCACGCTGCCCTTGGGGATAGCCAACTGGAGGTTCCGTCAATGAAAACAATTCACGCCCAGACCCTGCGCGGCAGCGTTGCCGCATTCACCATTGCCATGGCATTGGCCGGGGCGGGTCCGCTCGCCGGCTGCAGCAAGAGCGAACCGGTCGCCGTCACGCCGATCGAGATCACCCGCGGCACCATCTGCAGCCTCGACGGCATGACCCTGATGGATTTTCCAGGACCGAAGGCGCAGATGCAATACGAGCACGGAAATCCCGACTTCTTCTGCGATACGGTGGAGATGTTCTCGATCTACCTGAGGCCTGAGCAGCAACAGCGCGTGCGGGCCATCTTCGTGCAGGACATGGCGAAGGCTGACTGGGACAATCCGACGGGTCACTGGATCAATGCCAAGACGGCCTTCTACGTCGCCGGCTCCAAACGCCTCGGCTCCATGGGGCCGACGCTCGGATCATTTTCCAGTGAGGCCGATGCCAGTGCCTTCGCCGCCAGGGAAGGCGGCAAGGTCTATCGTTTCGACCAAATCACCCCCGACATGGTCGTCCTTGACGGCGGCGTTCTCAAAGACCACAAGATGTGAGAAGCATTTCATGAGCAACTTTTTCGAGAAACTGCCTTTTACGGCAGCTCAGCAGCTGGAGCAGCTGAGCCGCTTCGGCTTCGAACTGCGCGAGAACCGCAAGCGGCTGCTGCAACAATACGAGACCGAAAGCGAAGATGACCTGCTTGAGCTCGTGCGCAGCGGCGGCGTTGCCGAGCACCCGGGCTACGATCACTATCTTGGGGCCCGTATTCTTTCGGCGACGCGGGAAGAAGTCCGCAACCAGCTGAAGGCCGTTATATTGGAACTGGGAGGCTGACGATGCAGCACTACGCGCTCAAGCAGGCGATTGACGTTCAGTTTGCTCAAGCCATGATCGAGCCAGCCGAACTTTGCCAGGATGCGTTGCTTGTCCGGCTTCAGAACGGTGTGACGATGGAGCTTCGGATCGCCAGTGCCGAGGAGTATTCCATCGGCTGGCGTTGGGGCGACGCGGAGCTGCGCATCGACACGGCTCCCATGCATCCGCAACTCTCCACCTTCCCAAACCACCTGCACGACGGCGAAGATCAGCTGCTGCCCGACCCGTTCACCCACCCCGGCCGCGATCCGTGGGACAACGTTCGCAGTGTGATCACGGTGCTCATCGACGACCCACTGCTGCACTCGCTGCGCAAGTAGGCTCAGCTACGCCGTGGAAAAGTGAAACCCGCGATCTTGAACCTGATCGGTGACCCGCTGCATGACTTCCGGATGTAAATCAGGCAGCAGGCTGTCCCATCGGCACACGCCATGGCAGGTGTTCCCCGTTCTGGGGCTTCTCGCGCTGGCGCTGGCGCTGGCAGCACTGTGGGCGCTGCCGACCATAAGGAACTTGCTGATGCCCGTCGAGGAATCAGCCCTGTCGCCTGATGTTTGCCTGATCGCACCACCAACACCGTACAACCCGGCATCGGGCCGGCCGCTGACTGAGCCGCGCGCCGTGCCCGCCGATGCGCGCTGCCCGGTTTGCGGCATGTACCCGGCACGCTCACCCAACTGGGCTGCGCAGGTCATTTTTTCCAATGGCGATGCGCAGTTTTTTGATTCACCGCTGAGCCTGTTCCGGTACCTGCAGGACTTGGGGCGATACACCCGCGGACACAGCGCGGACGAGATCGTTGCCCGATATGTCACCGATGCCGACAGCGGACGCTGGATTTCGGCGGACAGCGCCCTTTATGTTCACGGTTCTTCGGTCATGGGGCCGATGCGCACGACCAATCTTCCAGCCTTCGCCGAAGCCACTGCGGCGCAGCGCTTTGCGGGTACACACGGCGGTGTGGCGCTACGCGCCGCCGACATCAGCCACGACCTGCTGGCGCGCCTGGGTGGCGAGACCGTCCACCGGCACTGAGCGGTGCAATCGGGCTTTGTGGCCCCTATCTGCACGCCTGCAGCGCCCTTCCTTCAAGTCGCGGTTTGAGTGCCTCAAGCTGTGCCTTCAGCGATGAATCGACCAAGGGTAACTTGAGCAATTGTCCGCGCGCTTCGGGTTGCTCCAGCACCACCCTGGCGGTGCGTACTCCGCGCTGGACGACTTTGGCCAGTTCCTGCTCAGCGTCGATCCGCGCGCTGTAGTGGCCCAGGGAAAGCCCCGGTTCGAGCACCGAACTGGTCAGTGGCTCGACCGGCAGGCCCAACTGACGCAGTTCGTTGCGCTTTTTGGCAAGCGCTTCCTCATTGGGGTATTTGCCCATATAGACTATCCAGCGGCCGGGCTCCACGCTGTTTTCAAGCGACCAGCTGCCTGCGGGAAGGCTGCTTTCCAGGTGGGGACGCAGCGCGCTGGCCTGGCTGTCGGTGAAGAGCCCGGCTTGCAGGCATTGCGTGGTTGCGGCGCTGGCCAAGGCCGCTGCTGACCGGGCAACGGGCATGGCGTTATCAAGCAGGTGTGCATCACCGTCGGACACCAGACGCATGGCTTCAGGCCGGATCTGTTGCGTCAGGCGCTGCGGCTCCGACTGCGCAGTGGGCGCAAAGCCGTAGTCGGCCAGCATGCCGTGCGTCCAGGCAAAGTAGCCGGTATTGGCCAGCAGTAACAGCAGCGACAGCAGCCTCAGCATGAGGGTGCGCCTTCCGGATTGCTGGTGGAAGCCGCCGCGGTTGATCGGCAAACCGGCCGCACGCTGACTTCGGAGCTGGTGATTTCTTTCATGCCAGCCGCAGTATGCACCAGCAAGGCGCCGTTCTCACCCACCCCGTGCGCCGTACCGTCGCTGCCGTCCGAGAGCTGCACCGCCCGATTGGAAAGCACATCGCGCGCGGCAAAACGCGCCTGAAACGGCGCAAAGCCGAATTGCTCGAAGGCTTGCACTGCCTGCACCAGCGGTAGCACCACGCGCAGCAGCGCGGCGGGGGCGTCAATGCCGGGGAGCACTTCCTGCAGGCAGCCCGGCGGGATTGCAGGCATGGCCGCAGTGGCTGCGGCGCTAAGTTGCATGGCGTGGATATTGATGCCAACGCCGATCACGGCGTAACGAAGGCCATCCCAACTGCCTGTTTCGACCAGAATGCCAGCCAGCTTGCGCTCATCTCCCTGCTCGTCCCCCAAGCCACCCAGCCACAGATCATTGGGCCATTTCAGGGCGATTCTGGCGCGCCCGGCGTTGCCGTTCGTTTGCGGATCAAGACTCTCGGCCAGACTGACGCCGACCACCAGCGACAAACCCGACCAGTCAGCGGGCTGCAGGCGCAAACCGAGCGAGAAAGTCAGGCTCGCGCCGCGTTCGCTTTGCCAACCGCGTCCCAGCCGCCCGCGCCCTGCACTTTGCTGCTCTGCCACCAGCAGCACTGGCGCGGTCTGCGGCGGCTTGTTGGCGCCGCCCCTGAAACGGCGCATCAGCTCGGTGTTGCTCGAATCCATCTCGGGCAGCACTTCGACCGTGAAGCCTGGCAGGATGGGCGCCACGGCCTGCCAGATGGCCTTGGCTGGCCAGCAAATGGGGAAGGTCTGGGAATCGGTCACGACAAGGCAAGTTGGGTGGCATGAGACGTGGTATGGGTTGCGGGCTCAGTCCTTCATTTTCTTTTTGGATACTTTCCTGTCCTTCTTGCCTGCTTTGTCCTTTGGTGCCAGCAGGGTGCCGCGGCAGCTGTCGGCTCCGCACCAGCAAGGGTACTCGGCCAGCAACTTTTTGGTGTACTTGGCGTCAATGATCAAGCCGTAGTCATAAAACAGCTCTTCACCGGCCTCGATGTTGCGCAGCGCCTTGATGAAGACACGCCCACCTTGTTCGTCGGCCTCGCAGTTCGGCTGGCAACTGTGGTTGATCCAGCGCGAGGAATTGCCTCTGATCTTGGCATCAATCACATGCTTGTCATCGATATGAAAATAAAATGTATGGTTGGGGTCGCCCGGATCGTGCGGATGGCGGCGCAGCGCTTCATCCCAGCTGACAACCTCGCCGACGTATTCGATCAGTGTCTCGCCTTTGGCCAGGTCGTGCAGCGCAAACACACCCTTGCCGTGGACACCGGAGCGGCGCGTCTGGATGCGGCGGCGATCGCTGGGCGAGGGTCGGGAAGCCACGGTAGTGGCATTGGAGGGCGTGGCGGGCGCCGGGCGCGCCAGAGGTGTAGAAACCTGAATTTTTGGCAAGGCGAATTTTTTGGTATGGTTAATTCATGCAGGTGCGCGCGCGTGTGCGTGCGCATGCGCGCGGGAACAGCTGTATTGTAGTGATGTGTTCGTGGCCAGCGCGGCGCCACTTGTCCGGCGGACAAAATGAAAAGTAGATGCTGCGGAAAGCGGGGAAATTTTCCCCGCAGATGCAGAAAATTTGAAGAAAAATCTCCATGAAAACTCTGGTCATTGCAGAAAAACCATCGGTGGCACAAGATATTGTGCGTGCCATCACGCCCACGGCCGGCAAGTTTGAAAAGCACGACGAGTACTTTGAAAGCGATGACTGGTTGATCACCTCGGCGGTCGGACACCTGGTGGAAATCCAGGCGCCCGAGGCATTTGACGTGAAACGCGGCAAGTGGAGCTTTGCTCACCTGCCGGTGATCCCGCCCTATTTTGACCTCAAACCCATTGACAAGACCAAGACACGGCTCAACGCCATTGTCAAGCTGGCCATGCGCAAGGACGTCGGCGCTCTCGTCAACGCCTGCGATGCGGGCCGCGAAGGCGAATTGATTTTTCGCCTGATCCAGCAGTACGCCAAGAGCGCGCATCCGGTCAAGCGGCTCTGGCTGCAGTCGATGACGCCGGCCGCGATTCGCGACGGTTTTGCCGCGCTGCGCACTGACGCGCAGATGCAGCCGCTGGCCGACGCGGCGCGCTGCCGCTCCGAGGCCGACTGGCTGGTCGGCATCAACGGCACGCGGGCCATGACAGCCTTCAATTCACGCGACGGCGGCTTCTTCCTGACGACGGTGGGCCGCGTTCAGACGCCAACGCTGTCTGTGGTGGTTGAGCGGGAAGAAAAAATCCGCAAGTTCATCTCCAGAGACTACTGGGAAATCCATGCAAGCTTCCGGGCCGAGGCCGGTGACTATCCAGCCAAGTGGTTTGACCCGAAGTGGAAAAAATCCACGGCCAATGCCGAAAATGCCGAACCCGATGCCGAGCTGAGAGCCGACCGCGTCTGGAGTGAAGCAGCGGCCCAGGCGATTGCCGACGCGGCGCGCGGCCAGAGCGCCACGGTCACCGAGGAAAGCAAGCCCACCACGCAGGCCGCCGGCCTGCTGTTCGATTTGACGTCGCTGCAGCGCGAGGCCAATGGCAAGTTTGGTTTTTCCGCGAAGACCACGCTGTCGATTGCGCAGAGTCTGTACGAACGCCACAAGGCGCTGACCTACCCGCGTACCGATTCACGCGCTCTGCCTGAAGACTACGTTCCGGTCGTCAAGCAGACTTTTGAAATGCTCGCCGCGAGCAGCATGAAGCATTTGGCGCCGCACGCGGCCAGCGCGCTCAAGGGCAACTACATCAAGCCCGGCAAACGCATTTTCGACAACGCCAAGGTGAGTGATCACTTCGCCATCATCCCCACGCTGCAGGCACCCAGCGCGCTGTCCGAGGCGGAGCAAAAAATTTATGATCTGGTGGTGCGCCGCTTCATGGCGGTTTTTTTCCCGAATGCCGAGTTCCTGGTAACCACACGCATCACAACTGTTGCCCCCACACCGGGCGCCAGTCACAATTTCAAGACCGAGGGCAAGGTGCTGGTCAAACCCGGCTGGCTGGCAATCTATGGCAAGGAAGCCGCTGACGAGGTGCCTGACGCCAAGGAAGGCGACAAGGGGCAAAGCCTGGTTCCCGTCAAACCCGGCGAGAAGGTATGCGCCGAGGCGGTGCAAGCCAAGGGCCTGAA